>DAOUYX010000054.1 GCA_030665925.1 Methanosarcinales archaeon
ATTGAAGGATCCGGCACTGCTCACCATTGGGATGGGGACGCATACAAATGCGAGCGTTGCGATAAAGCGTGCGATTACAGAGGTTGCACAGAGCAGACTCACACAGATACACGGTACACGCAACATTGGTGCAGCCACGGACATGAAGAAGATAATGGGCTACGAGTGGGTGCGAAAACAGAACAAGCACTGGTTTGAAATAGCGGAGGATGAAGAGTTTGATACCGTGAAATCCTCTTCTGTGGATACCGATGATTTCCTCGAGGATATAAAACACGTGATGGCACGCTTAAAGGCCGCAGGATTAGAACGTGTGATCGTGGTGGACTTGACGAGAGAAGAGATGGGAGTGCCTGTGGTGCGGGTAGTCGTGCCGGGGTTGGAGATGTACGGTGTTGATGGTGACCGGATAGGAAGAAGGTGCAGGAATGCAAGAAAGGCACGTGTTCTTCAGACTGAGTCTTAATGCTGAATGTTCATTCAATAGACGGTTGGTAAAATAAGTTCATTCTAATAGCAGCAGTCCGAAGAAGGTTATTTTTTCATCGGGGGATGTTAACACCTCCAGCTCATAGCCTGCGTTCCTGACCGTCTTGAAAACATCTATTCCACACGCCTCCATCGAGGGCCTCATCCTCTGCTGCTGCTCACAAAGTCTCTTTGATGCTTGATCTAAAACAAAACTCGGCCGCTCCGGCAGGCAATCATCGCAATAGGAGCACGGAAGTGCGCCCATTGCAAACGCTTTGTAATAGCCAGCCAGGAAAGCATGCCGCTCGAATTCAAACATCGTGTCATGCATTTCTTTTATCGCATCCCAGAGGTAATGGTGGATGTGCGCGGGTGGCACGTTGGGGTTTGGTTTAGCGTCAAATCGTGCCACGATCGCCTTCTCATAACACTGTATCAGCTCCCTCGTCTCTTCCACTGAAGGAACATAAGGCGGGCAGCTTAGATGCTTGCCATACGCTTTACAGCCATACCTGCATTTCCACCGTGCCCACTCCGCCACTTCAATCGTATCTGCGGAAATGAGTTTAAAATCCGAATGAATACCCCTCAACTCTTCTAACAAAGTATCTAATTCCTTCTTCATCTTTGAGCCTCTGTTCTCTTCACATAACGTTCTGCAACTATCGTAGCTATAACTACAGCGGTATGCACAGCAGCGTCTCGTTACTCATTAGATACGGCTTTGTACGTTATATCTTTACAACGTTTTCCGACATGCAAGAAGGGCAGACCACTTTCTCGCCCATCGCATCAAACTTGTTGCCACACTCATTACACTTGTACCGCTCGAGTTCTAACTGCTCAATCTCAAGGTCAAAATCCCCTCCTCCAGCACTACACATCGCAACCAATCACCCCCGTTATTTATTCTACTTTACTCGTCTCACAGGTATGAGATTTGACATATAAAAAGTTGACGGTTTAAACTTGACTTTGTCACATTTCAAATTTACCGCAGAGAACGCGGAATTAGAGGTTTAGTTTATTAGCGGTTCAACTCGTTAGCTAAACCTCCAAACCCCTAAACCTACATCCTCTGCGTTCTCCGTGAACTCCGCGGTTAATCTGACAATGTCAAGTTACTTCATAATTCATTTTATCGCTTTGAGCACAACAAAAGCACCTTCACCATAACCGTCCTTTATCGGCTCAATCGTTTGTATCCCGGTTAAATTAGGGAAAATCGTTTGGGTGAAAGTAAAATTAGTAAATCTCGCCTTCTTTACGTGTGAAACGACCTCATCCACTGAATAGAACGTAGCTACCTTGTAGAATACGTTCTCGCTCTTCTTTCGCTGATACAACTTACCCATAGGACTGTTCTTGTCTATAAAGCCTATGATCAAACGTCCACCGGGTTTTAAAACTCTGTACGCCTCTTTAAATGCAACAGCGATATCGTCTACAAAGCAGATCGTAGTAACCATGAGCGCATAATCAAACTGCGCATCCGCAAACGGAAGCGCCTCGGCTACACCTGCAACGACTTTTATCCCTCTCTGTTGAGCGAGTGCTCGCATTTTGCGTGAGGGTTCTACTCCCAGTGTAATACCCAAAGGCGCAGCGAACCGACCGCTACCAACACCGATTTCAACTCCTGTCCCACGCTCAGGCAACTGCTCCTTTACTGCAAGAAGCTCGGATTCGTACTCTAACTTGTGCCACTCAAACCACTCGTCATACCTGAGTGCGTGTGTTTCAAAGGGTTCGGTTTTTGTTGGCATTGATATGTTCTAAAGTATTGTGAGAGATTGTGCTTATAATATATATACGATAAACGAAGTTGATTTTCCCTCTATTAGTATCTGATCTTCCAACACCCGATTAACCGATTATCATGATTCTTTTCTGTGCTTCAGCCAATGTCGTGAAGCCCACGTTTATCTCATAACTCTGCCCAACGTACCGCATATCCAACGAATAAAACCGCATTTGTTGCGAGCGTCGTGCCATGCGAGAAGGAGGTAGTACGAGAGCATCTCGTCAATCCATGCTCATCAATAGCGAGTTCGGGCTTCTATGGTGTGGACGGCACCTTGAATGTCCTTATCGCTCCCTTATCAAATACCACAAAGTCTGTGAAGGTACCGCCGATATCAGTACTAATAGGCATCATTTATATAAAATGAAAGCCTCAAATATAATAAATACATGCGAGAAGAGGAAACAGCCGAGGAAAGACGGAAGAGGTGGGTAGAACGAGAAGCGAAAAAAACCGATGAACAGAGACCCAAAGAAGGGGTATGTTCAAGCTGCGGTAAAAAGGTGAAAGAGGGAGAATACATCGAGGTCAAAGGTAAGATTCTTTGCGCAGAGTGTTATGAGCACGAATTGGATTCGGCGATGGACATGGAAGACATGGGAGCCGCAGATAGCTGTGGAGCAGGATAAATAAGGAGAGAAAAATGGACGAAAAAATATACACGCTTCCCATCCCCCGTGCTATAGCTACGGGTATAATATTTGAAGCCGCGGAGAAATTTGGGTTGGAAGTAGATCAGGAAAACCCACCTGAAGATGCGTTTGATGTAAGAACCGATTTACCAATCAAGGATTATGTGCCCCGGATAATACTGCGGGGAGATTCTCCTGATAAATTGGTGGCGGCACAAGAATACATATACACGAAGCATGAGGAATGGATAAATAACCTGGAAGAGTGGCGTAAGATGCGTCGTGAGCGATTTCAACGGAAGATGCGGAAGTAAACAAACCTTTTCTTCAGAAGAAAAGCTTTACCAAAAGAACCTCGTGATTTTGCAATTTATTACTGGAATGACTTTAATTCTTTAACTCACCCGTATAAACCCATTGGTCGAGATAACCATCGCTTTCCCTATTCTCTTTTATCACCGCTTCAAACTCACCGCTTAATATCTCGTCCAGAATAACCGTTTCCTCTTCACTCGATACCGTAAATAGCACTTTACCTTTGCTTTTTAAAACTTTTGGGACTTCTCTGAGCACCTTCTCCCAACCGAATCGCTCAAACGGAGTGAGCTTGCCAACCATAAATCCAAACACCACGTCGAACTCCTTACCGAAGAACGCCGAAAGAAGTGAACAATCCAATACAATGCTCTTCTTTGGCTCTAATACGCCTTCTTCCAATCCTTTGCAAATCTCACATTTGTCTACGTCTATGGTAAAGGGAAAAATACCTAATTCGTGCAGTGCAATGGTCGCACCACCGTCGCCACAGCCAATCTCAAGTGTCTTCTTATTTGATCCTGTATCAATGCCATATTCCCCTAAAAACTCGATTAACGCCTTCTTCAATACTTCTACCCTTCCTCGCGGATAAAAGCTCTCCGCCTTCAAATCGCAATCACAAAATAATCTGTTCACCAATCCAACGGAATAAAATTCAATCACTCCTTCATGAAACTTTCCCCGCTCAACCACCAACTCGCTCTCCTCAGCTCCTTTTATCTTACGTGCGAGAGTCTCGAATTCTTCTTTCCTCATCTCTTCTGCAATAACATCGGTAAAGACCATCCAAAAGCTCAAATCCTTGTCACGCACCGCAATGCCGATCAGCTCGTTTCGCTCATCATATACCCTTATCACCTCTAACACATCTGCTTCCTTGACTTTACTCATATAGTCCAGCGTTTTGTCTATCCGCTTTTGTCCCGCATAGCTGTCTTCTACCAGGACAAAATCATCTATCGCCAATAAATTGCTCAGTTCCGTTTTAAGTCGTTTCGATTCCTCATTCATTTTCCCACGCAATACGTAATAAACTGTTCTGATGGATATTCGTGAATACTCGTCGCGATAATTTTGCCAGCTCCATACTCTGAGACCGTCAAAATCGCTTTCTCCTCTTTATCCTCCTTCACCGTTAATATTACGTCCCAGCCATCCCCTAACTCTTCAAAGTAGCCGTCACACAGACATTCGTCTCTCTCCACTATCGTTGCCGCCTTATGCTCCTTCACCTGCTCTATCTTCACCGTTCGCTCCCCTCTCAGATACTTGATCCCCCAAGGCAGCCAATTATACGCATTCTGACTTGAAAATGCACCTGAGACTAAGAGGGTGCCTCCAGCCTTTACGAAATTAGTTATAAACATGCTGTTTGCTCTAAGATCCGTTAGTACCGTAGAATAGAACGCATTCCCAAACCCCGCCGGCACGATTACTAACCGACATGCTCTCCATGAAAAGAACGGGGCAGCCAATGTTTTTGGCGTTACAACCTCGCAATCAAACCCTCTGTCAGTAAGATACCGCTTAAACGGTGTGTCCTTGTCCCATAGCAATGCTATTCCCAGCTCCATCTGTTTTCTTTTACCACAGCGAAAAGTTTATTATGTTTTGCGTTTTGGCGTTTCCGTAGTTTATTCTAGTTCCCGAAGGCACTTTTTCACTTTACTTACGATTTCATTAAGTTTCTCTTGTGGAACGCTCTCGTGCCTTACAATGCCACTCACGATACCCACAACCTTCCCCTGTGTCTCACCTTCCTTGAATCTCGTGCTTACACCTATATCCTCGAAATCTTTGAAAGTTATGGGGCACTGGCAAAGAACGATCGCAGGGATCTTTACCTTCCGCAACTCGAACCGCACCTTATAGATGAAATGCACTTTGACGTTACCGTGATGCAGAATGGCAAGCTTATGCTGCCCGATTATCTCGATCTCTCTCTGCTCCAAGCCGAACGCTACGCCATGCCCGCCGCCGGACGGTGCATCCGCCGGTGTTCCGTCACCGGCATTCAAGATTATCTCTCCGACGTTTATACCCTGCCCCCGTAATTCCGTAGTTATCTCGCAGACCGGCTTTGGCACGTGTCGGTACCCCGGCGACATTGCGACTGCGATTACGTCATTCTTCCGCGCCTTTGCACACGTCCCTCTCTGTGCAATACCGCCACCTAAGCCAAGCCCTTGCCCTTTTCTGCAAATTACTATCTGCGTTTCTCTCCCTACCGCCATTTCTTAGGTAGAACCTCTGGTTGCTCTCAAATCTTCCAATTTCGTTATCTTGCCATCCTGCATGTGTGCTATCCGGTCACAGACGTCATAAGCAAAATCCGTATCGTGCGAGACAATTAAGAAAGTCATCCCGAGATTGCCACGTGCTGCCCTTATGGAATCGGCAACGAATTTCTTCGTTATCGGGTCCATGGTTCCCGTTGGTTCATCAAGCACCGCTATTGCCGGTTCCTTCATTATTATTTGCGCAAGCGCCACACGCTGTCTTTCCCCAACACTCAGTTCAGCATGTGTCTTTGGCAGTATTTCCTCCGCTTTATCTTCGCTGAAGCCCACGCTTTGCAGGATGAATTTCGCTTTCATACTCGCCAGCTCTTGTGGTATTTTCAAGCCAATGCATGAAGTGAGATTCTCTAATATCGTCTTCTCGGGATACAATGAATATTCCTGATGTAGCATGGCTACACGTACTGCCGCCTGTTCGCCTATACCCGGCGTAGTCGCACCCCACGCAATCCACACCCCGGTTTCTGCTACTCGTCCCACTTCTATCCATCTCTCTCCAGCCCGTATCTTAACCGAACCTCCGGTTACCGGGTCTATTTGGCATAGAATCCGCGACAAGCTCGTTTTACCCGATCCGCTCTTACCCAAAAGCCCGAATATCTCGTTCTCATTTATGGTCAGCGAAACGTCGTCCACCGCTTTTACCATGCCGCGCCAGATAGAATAATAATACTTCTTACAATGCTCGATCTTTATCTTCGGCTCGCCAATTCTCGGATATTCCTCGCGCTCCATTTCCCCCACTTGCTTCTTAAACTCTTCTACTACTTCTTTCGAATCACCGTATTTAACGACTTCACCTTGCTCAAGCCATAAGGTCTTCTCGGTGAGTTCTTCGATAACGTAAGGCCAGTGGGAAGTAACTATCAATGCCATTCCGGCTTTGGTGCTATCCATAAGCGCTTTGTGCACGAGCTTTGCAGTTTCAAAGTCTAACGTTCCCGTAGGCTCATCTGCTAAAAGCAGCATAGGATCTAACGCCAGTTGTCTTGCAAGCACGACTCGCTGCTTCTCCCCACCGCTGAGGTTGATCGCTGGAAATGTTATGCGGTGAATCATCCGCACGGCTTTCAGAAGCTCATAAGCCCTTCTAAATCTCTTATCAGGCGGATATTTCCTGCTCTCAAGTGCTTGTATCACGTTATACATAACAGTGTCATCGCCGTAGAGACCGAACGTGCGCTGTAGCATGATGGCAACTGCACGTTTCACTTTCTTCCGCCCTTCACGGTCCTTCCAGTAATTCACTTCTTTTGCTTCTAATTTTGCACCACACTTACTACATACCTCGCCCGCTTTACTTGGCACCTCTACCCAATCGCATGAGGGGCACATTGCCACCCTGAAAATTATCTCGCCCGAGGTGGGTGCATATTCCTCAGTGCCTCGGATCATGTGAAGTAAAACCGATTTCCCCGATCCACTCCGTCCGAGCAGCCCCAACGGCTCCCCTTCATTTACATCTAAGCTCACGTTCTTCAGAACTTCGTTGCCTTTGAATTCCTTACATATATCTCGGATTTTTATGAACGGTTCCCTTTTACTCATCTTCCCCACTCTCTTTCTTTATACTTATTTATACTTTCAGATTTAAAGATATGAAAATAAAGATTTTGTATTGCATCACGTTAAAGAGTCCTTAAATCCTCTATCTCCGTTATTTTTCCATTCTCCATCTTCGCTATTCTATCGCATACCTTCTCCGCGAAATCGAGGTCATGCGTGACAATGATAAAAGTTATGCCCAAGTTCTCTCGTGCCTTTATTATCGTCTCTCCAACGTATTTCTTCGTTACCGGGTCCATTGTTCCCGTTGGCTCATCAAGCACCGCAATATTAGGCTCTTTCATTAATAACTGTGCAATGAGTATCCGCTGCTTCTCACCCACGCTCAGTTCCTGATGTGTCTTTGGCAGTATCTCCCCTATCTCATCGTCGCTGAATCCCACCCCATTGAGCATGAACTTCACTTTCATCTTAGCGAGGTCTTCCGGCAGATTCAGACCGATACCGCGCGTGAGGTTTTCCCAGACCGTGAGTTTTGGAATCAATGAATATTCCTGATGTAACACGCCGACAAAATAATGTTTCCAGTCGGTCATGCCGCCCACAATTACTCCATCCTCTATGAAGGTTCCGGAATCCTCCTTTGATGCCTCATACCATCTATCCCCGATTCTCACCCACGCAGAACCACCTGACCCCGCGTCTAAATGGCTTACAATCCGCATCAAACTCGTCTTTCCCGCACCGCTATGCCCCACAACCCCGAATATCTCATCCTCATTTATTTCAAACGAGATATCATCCACTGCTTTTACAACGCCTCGCGATGCCGAGAGATAATACTTCTTAAGTCCTTTTATTCTTATCACCGGGTCACCGAACTTCTTAAACTCCTCGCGCTCTATTTCGTCTACTTGCTTCTCAAAATCTGTCACCACCTTATCCGTCTCGCCGTATTCGACTACTTCGCCCTTATCAAGCCATAACGTCTCTTCTGTCAAGTCTCTAATCACGTATGGCCAGTGCGAAGTAACAATGAATGTTGTTCCACCCCTCGTACTCTCTATCAGTGCTTTGTGCACGACTTTCGCAGTCTCGTGGTCCAGCGTTCCCGTGGGCTCATCAGCTAAAAGCAGAATTGGCTGTAACGCTAACTGCCTCGCAAGCACCATTCTCTGCTTCTCACCACCACTGAGGTCTCTCGTATCCGGCATGTTTACACGATGCAACATCTTTACGGATTCTAGAATTTCATATACCTTCTTCAGCCTCTTACTCTTTGGATACCTTGTCCGTTCCAGTGCCTCTAATATATTCCAGATGACGCTTTCGTCACTATACAATGCGAAACTGCGTTGTAGCATGATAGCAATCGCACTCTTTAGCGTCCGCCTCATCTCCTTATCCTGCCAGAAATTTACTTCCTTAAACTCGAATTCCGTAGCACATTTAGGACATTTATCCCCTACCCTACTCGGGCCCTCTACCCAGGTACAGCCAGGGCAATACGCCAATCTGAATATTATTTCACCGCTATCAGGCGCGTATTCGTCCGTACCTCGCAGCATACGCAGTAATACCGATTTCCCCGCGCCACTCTTTCCGAGCAGCCCTAACGGCTCCATCTCTTTTATCTTCAGACTTACGTTCTTCAACACGATTTTGTCTTCGAACTTCTTGTTCACATTCTGGACTTCTATAAACGCCTCTTTCTCTTCGCCCATCTCTATTTACCCTCTCATTTTCGGATTCGATTTTTATAATCAAGAAACAACATAATCCCTGTCCTCGTGTTGCGCAGAAATGTTGCCCCCACGTATATGTTTAAACGTTTATTCTTCACTTATAAACTTTACTATATTCTTCACCGCCTTTTCTTTAGCACCACTATATCGGGTCTCGGAGGAG
>DAOUYX010000153.1 GCA_030665925.1 Methanosarcinales archaeon
GGTTGGCACGCCCTGCATGGTCTCGGGGATAAGGAAACTGCAGGAGGAGTTCCCAGTTTTCAAGGAGAAGGTGAAACTCGTGGTAGGTTTATTCTGCACTGAAAATTACCATTACGATGAAGTATCGAAGTACCTGCAGGGGAGGGGCGTTGATTTCTCGAAGCTTATTAAGACGGACATCATGAAGGGCAAGTTCGTCGCTACGATGACCGACGGTGAAGTGAAATTCAAGGTGGCAAAACTTGATGATATACTGCCCAGCGGCTGCACTAGGTGCACTGATTTTACCGCGGTGGAAAGCGACGTGAGTGTCGGTAGCGTAGGGAGTGCAGCGGGCTTTTCAACGACCGTGGTGAGGACAGAGGCCGGGAAGGAGGTTTGGGATTACATTAAGAAGATGGGTAATGCGGAGGTCGGAGAAGGCAAGGTGGAGGAGCTGGACTTCCTTATTAACCATAAGAAGGAGCGGGAAAAGAATATTCAACTGTAATTTATTCTCCCAAATCGCACACTTTCCCTATGTACGTCCCATCCAGCAGGTAGACTTCCATAGTCTCTAAGCGGAGCAGTTTAGAGGCTACGGGACCCAGAAACTCTCTTTTCGCAGCGTTAAAAGCGACACCACCGCAGAGTTCGTTAAACGCAGGCATGATTATTACCCAGGGCACGGTTCGTTTACTCAGCTTCAGCTCTGGATAGCGCTTCTTTACCGCCTCGTAATCGCACTGCACACGAATCCATACGGGTTTCATGCTTGTGTAACGCGAGCTGGAACTGATCAGCCGTATTCGCGGATGGTTGTGTCCAATCAGGATGTATTGTGCGGTGAACAACTCTTGTAAAGGCCACGAATGCCCGTGCGTATATCCAACGTGGTCAAACAGGAACCCCTTTGTCGTTTTCACGTAGATTTCGTGCGTGGGCTTCCGTAGCGGCGCTGCAACCTCAGGCAGCAATTTGTCTATGTAGCCATCGTGGTTCCCCTTTACAATGTAGACCGGGGCATACTCAGCGAGGTGAGCTAAGAAGAACGGCACTTCCTTTCTATCAGTAAACGATATTTGCGGCACCGCGTGTTTCACATCGCCCAGGAGGATGATTACATCGGGTTCCGCGGCTTTTACACATTTTATCGCTCGTTCTAACAACTTTTCCGTTTGGCTGCCGATATTGATGCCCTTCTGTCGGAACTCGGTTTCGATGCCTAAGTGGAGGTCTGCAATCACTAAGGCTTTATGCTCGTTCTCGACTACGATTGCCGGCTCGTCTATCAATGGTTTGAGTGTGGTTGTCGTGGTGGTCATCCTATTAAAGAGAAGGGCTTTCTTTCGTAAAGAAAATTTTTCTTTGTATGATCTTTTTAAAAGTCGTAAAGGAGCTAAAAGTAGACAATTGGTATGAATTTTACCTTCGTATTATCTATTTGCTTTTCACCCAAGAACTCCTTGGTCACGACAACGGCGTTATCGGGCGAATACGCCTTGATGAACGAAAGTAAACCTTTAGTGATCTTTTCCTTATTAAACGGCTCAAACTTCACCTCGATCGGGATTAATCGGTCAGGCAGCTCAACGACAAAGTCAACTTCAGCCTTAGCTTTCGTCCGCCAGAAGTGTATCAAGCCTTGATCTTGATCGCTGACCATGCCCTTTAACCGATTGAGCACGAAATTCTCGGCTAAGGCACCCTTGTCCACTCTCACAGCGAGTTCGGAGAAATTATTAATCAAGTAATTCCTAAGTCCCGGGTCGATGAAATAAATCTTCGAGTTCTTTCGTAACTCGGTGACCAGATTTCTGTGGTATGGTTTGATCACATCAACGATGTAGGTCTGTTGTAGAATATCAAAGACGCTAACCAGTTCTTTATAATACGTACTGGTATTCCGGCATATCCTTTCGTATTTTACTATATTACCACTTGTAGAAGCGAGCACGGTAAGAACTCGTTTAAATTTTAAGGCATCGGCGATATTCAAGAAGTTAACGATGTCCTTATCAATGTAGGTGTTCACGATATTCTTAAGCACCATCAGCTTCTCCTCGTTGCTCTTAGATTTGATTACCTCAGGGTAACCGCCATAAGTAATGAACTCGCTCAGGAACTTCAACAGGTCATCGAGAAAAATGTCCTCCTCTCTAAGAGCAAAATCCGTGCCGCTGAGGATAAGGTTCTTCACCAACCGGTTTCGCGCTCTATAAATCCGTGCGAAGCGCTTATCTCGTGCATTGAGGAACTCGTAGAAATTGAAGGGTAGCAAATCAAAAGAGAACATTCTTCCGACCAAATAGGCCGCGGTTTCGCCACGCAATTCGAGAGAGGATGAGCCAGTGATCACGAACTTTGCATTTTTTACGGTGTCGTAAAGCAGTTTCAACCGCTGCCCACCGTTCTTGACGTAGTGGAATTCGTCCAAAAGGAAGTAATATCGTCCCGCATCAAGCATAAAACTGTTAATAAACTCTTTAGGAGCGGTCTCGAACTTATCTCGCACCTCCAGATCTTCAAAGGTTAAGAAAATGATATGGTCCTCGCCAACAGGCAGCCGGTTTTTAAGCATTTCGAGCAGCGTGGTCTTCCCCGATTGGCGTGGGCCCTTAATGGCAAGTATCTCCCGCCGATCGAGCCACTTCCTCACTTCTTCGAGCAGTTCTCGTTCGAGGTATTCCATAATAGTACTACTAAAATTGAAAGTATTTAAAGTTTGGTAGGCTATTTATGATCAAAGGGAACTATCACGAGCAGGACAAATAAAAGTCAACAATGTTCACCCGAAATAAATCCGCGTAAATCAGTGTTAATCTGTGTCTTAAAGAGAAGGCAGTTATACTTTATATGCAATGAAAATTGTCAAGAGGAAGCTCAAGGTAAAGGAGAAAGGAAGCGGTGAGAAGAAACGTGTGGGAGAGGTCTCGCTGGTTCCAGAATCACTGGACGACCTGTGGCATCTCAAACACGTGATTGACGCGGGAGACCTCGTGTATTCGGTTACGTTTAGAAGATTGGAGGAGGCAACCGATAAGGTACGACCGGATAAGACGGAGAAGAAGCCGGTTCGATTGGGTATAAGAACAGAAGGCGTGGAATTCCACAAATTCTCGCGTAGGTTGCGTATAAAGGGTGTTATTGAGCACGGAATTGAGACTGAATTGGGTGCTTATCATACTTTTAACATTGAACCGGGTGTCAAGCTTTCTGTGGTGAAGGAATGGAAAGAGCATCAATTGAAGAGGTTGAGGGAGGCGGAGAAGGCGGTTGCATCGCCGGACGTGCTCGTGGTGACCGTGGAGGACGGCGAGGCGATTGCCGGAGTAGTGAGGCAGTACGGTGTGGACGAGCTGTTTTCACTGCGGTACGGGTCGGGCAAGGGCATGGAGAGTGCAGGGGGCGGTAAAAAGGATTTCTTTAACGATTTGTTGAAGCACGTGCAAAATTCTATGCAAGTTACTCAGGCGGAAGCGCTGATCATTGCGGGTCCAGGCTTCATAAAAGACGATTTCTTCTCGTTCCTGAAGGAGCAGGATGCTGAACTATCAAAAAGGACGAGAATAGAGCAGGCGTCTTCAATCGGTGTCTCAGGATTCCTGGAAGTGTTGAAACGGGGCGCGGTGGAACGGCTGAAGAAGGAGGAGCGGCTCACCAAGGAAGTTATGCTTTTAGATCGGTTGATGGCGGAGATAAGCAAGGACTGGGATAACAAAGCGGTTTACGGTAAGGAGGAAGTGCGAA
>DAOUYX010000014.1 GCA_030665925.1 Methanosarcinales archaeon
AGATGAGGATGGGAAAAGGTCGAGGTCGCATAGGGTTCCTTCGTATTTGTTAGCTCTGCAAGCAGAGGCACTTGGAATACCTATTGTCCACGTAAGGACAACATGGGGCGAATACGAACGTAATATGAAGGAAGCGGTGGACGAGTTGAAGACGAAGGGTGTGGAAGGCGGTATTTTTGGAGATGTTGACATTGCAGAGCATCGAGCGTGGAACGAGCGGGTTTGCGGTGAAATGGAAATTGAGGCGGTCTTCCCGCTCTGGAGGCGTAACCCTGAGGAGTTGATGCTTGAATTTATAGAAGCGGGATTTGAAGCGTATGTCATTGCAACCACACTGGGAGAAGAGTGGCTGGGCAGAAAAATTGACACGACATTTATTAAAGACGTGGAAGAGCTTGGTATTCATCCATGTGGCGAATCAGGCGAGTATCATACGTTTGTTACTGACGGGCCGCTATTCAAAAGCGCCATAGAGATTACCGATAAGAAAAAGATATTGAGAGATGGTACATGGTTCTTAGAGATAAAGGGGGAATTGAAGTAACCTTAATTGAAGATGACCTTAGAGATAAAGGACGTGGATGCGTACTACGGAAGCGTGCAGGTACTGGAGGGTGTGGATTTCAGCGCGGCGCAGGGCGAACTTTTAGGTATCATCGGTCCGAACGGGTCGGGGAAGACAACGTTACTGCGAGCAATTGCGCGTATTCTGAAGCCACGAACAGGCGCAATTCTATTAGATGGTAAGCAAGTGATGCAGATGAAGGACAAGGAATTTTCACGGCAGTTCGCTGCGGTCCCTCAAGATACCACCATACATTTCGACTTCTCGGCTTTGGACGTTGTGCTTATGGGTAGGAATCCGCATTTGGGGCGGTTAGAGCTGGAGAGTGAGAAGGACATAGACATTGCACGGCGGTGCATGGAGCTTACCAACTGCTGGCATCTGGCTGAACGGCCGGTTACCGAATTAAGTGGCGGAGAACGGCAGCTTGTGATAATCGCGCGGGCACTGACGCAAGAGCCTAAGGTTTTACTGCTCGATGAGCCGACCTCGCATCTCGACATTAATTATCAAATAGAGATAATGGAGCTGCTCAAGCACCTGACCGTGCACGAAGGATTGATTATCATTGCAGTTATTCACGACCTCAATTTAGCCGCGCAGTACTGCGACCGGTTAGCATTGTTACGCAGCGGAAAAATCGTTTCGATTGGCTCAGAGTACGAGGTGTTAACCGCCGAGAACATCAAAAATGCCTTCGGTGCGGACGTTATTGTCAAACGGCATGCAGTAACGAACCAGTGCTATGTATCGCCGATTCCGTCTTCGGTAAAACAGCAGACCGAGGCGGCAGGTAAAAACAGCGATATTACAATTCATCTGATCTGCGGCGGCGGTGCGGGTGCGTCGTTAATGTACCTCCTTTCGGAAAACGGTTACAACGTGACCGCGGGCGTGGTGAACATGCTGGATACCGATTGCGAAGTTGCGCAACTCTTGAACATTCCCGTAGTGACCGAAGCGCCGTTCTCTCCCATAACGGAGGATGCGTTTAACGCGCATGTTAAACAGATCGAGAAGGCAGACGTCGTGGTGCTCTGTAATATCCCTGTGGGGTTCGGCAATCTCAAAAATATAGAGGCGGCGGAGGTAGCTTTAGAGCAAAAGGGTAAAAAGTTAATGATAGTCGAGACAGATCCAATAGAGAAAAGGGATTTTACCGGTGGAGATGCTACTAAACGGGTTATCTCACTAAAGGATAAGGGAGCGGTGGTGGTTACAAAACCGGAGAAAGTGGTTGGGGTTGTGAGTACCGCGTAGAAGGAGTCTTCAAACCGAAAACGACATCCAAAAAGCCTACTGTTCACTTGTTATATTTCCTCCTCTCTGTTTGCGTGATAACCTCCGGGTAATCGCGAATATGATGCTGAGCATCATTTTAGGAATGATTTTTGATACGCCATTGATAACTTGCGATTGTAGAAGACCGTGTTTTTAGTTTCTACAAAGATGCTATCACATGTCTTACATTTAAATCGCTGCCTGCCGTTTCTGTCGTGCCCACATCTCACTATATTGCCCACACCCCTTTTGCCGTAATTTGGATTGGAGCAAAACTCTTTTTGAGGGTCTGCCTCTAATTTGCTATTTGGCATGAATATAGGTAGGTAATCTTTATATTAGAATCTTTACAGGATGCAGTAACGGTATTTGGCAAGAATAGGGTATTCACGAACTTTATCATTGGGCTCGGTGAGACAGACGAATGCGTGCGCGAAGGAGTTGAGCATCTGGCAAAGGTGGGTGTAATACCCGTTCTACGTCCAATAACTATACAACCCTTACGCAAAGACGAGCTTGAAGCAACAAGACCCCGTGCTGAGCGATTGCTTAAACTCGCACTGATGACACGTGAAATAATAGATAAGTACGGTCTTCGTGTAGATGTCTCGCAGACGATGTGTCTTACCTGTACGGGCTGCGATATAACGCCTTATAGGGATCTATAAGTTTTTTTGTAAAATTTATATGTGTTCGAGCAAAGCCCATTTGCTCGTAAAATCGTTGCGTCTCAACCCATGCTTTTCTCGTCGTCACTTCAATAGAGACACAGCCTCGCTTCTCTGCCTCCTGTTCAAGTCTCGACACGAGTTGAGCGCCAACACCTTTACTGCGAAATGTCTCATGCACAATCAATTCCTGAATCTCGCCTCCCAGTCCGGCATGACGGAGTAGTAACTCGATATGTAGGCTTGCAAAGCCAATAACACACCCCTCGCTCTCGGCAACATAATACAGCACATTGTCGTCACGAAGATTCTCGGCAAATACATCATGAAGCGACTTACGATCAGGCAGAAAACCCATTAATGAAGTAATCAAATTATAAATTGAAGCCTCATCGGATTCCTCCGCAGGTCGAATGCTAACCATACTATTTTCCCTTCTATTTTTCCTTCCCGACCACCGTCATGTAAATCACACTCTCCTCTGTGCCATCTACGCCCAACAAAGCATTCACCTCGTCATCGTAAAGCGCACCCACCTGACAACTGCTAAGATTCAGTGCAACAGCAGCTAACGCCACGTTCTGTGCTATATGCCCAGCATCCAGATATATGTGGCGGTAGGCTCTTTGCGTGTATTTCCACTTTGAACGTGCGAAGATGGCAGTCCAGATGAAGACCACGTTTGCATGGTACGCCATTTCTTGATCAAGGGCAGACTGTTTAACATGGCTACGAAAATCTCCCGCTCGTAACTGTTCGAGTTCGTGCATATCTACTGCATAATGATAAACACCGGGATCTATTTGCTCTATGGAATTGACCACGAGATACGTTTCCATGGGATACAATGCACCGGCTGATGGCGCGGTTCTGAACCCAGATTCTGGATTGGTAATACCCTGTGCTGCCCACAGCAGTTGAGATAGTTCTGATTTTGTCACCGTTTTATCTGTGAAGTGCCGAACACTTCGGCGGTGTTTCATGACTTCCCATAATGATGCTCTTCCTGTCTCCTCCGGTGGTTCGAGCAGGACTTTTGGCGCTGTGGGGTACCGCTTATACGTATCTGTTTTGCTCGCCCAATCTAAGCACCAGGCGGGAAGATGACCCCTTTTATACTTCGTCTCTTGCTGGAATCGGTCTCCTATTTCTTCTTTTAATACTCTTCTGGTCATTCTTTTTTATCACTTCTCTTTTTTGTTTATGTACCACATGCTCACGGAGAATAATGCTATACCTTTATATGTATCTTCAAACCAAAGTTTAATTGAGGCAAATAGTAAGATGGATGAAGAATACGGGAAGTTCCCGTCTGATTGGGAGAAAATCTCTGATAAACCTCTGGAGTATCGAAAGAAGGTTGGCCTTTTCGAGATCATCGCCAGAGTAGAGGAGAAGCTTTGTGAGAAATGCGAGGAGCAGCACCCGGGTTATGTATTTAAGACATTAGATAATAGCGGGAAGGATGTAGAAAATTCAGAGGTCTATTGGTGCCCTAAATGCGGTGGAATGAGTCCGGAAAGCTACGAAAAATTTGTGAAATCTGAGCTTCTATTTGGTGGGGGAGATTGAATCCGGAAACTTACGAACGTTTTCGTAAAGAGTGAGTTGATAACGCCAAAAGAGGTATAGCTCGCATAAATCTAATACCCCATTTTTTATTTTTATATTTCTTTTGATAAATCTTTTCTTTCTAAGAAAAGGTTTTTTAGTAAAGGTTTCTTTTTTAAAAAGAAAAGTTTATGAGAAGCCTACTCGTATCATCCGTGGAAGAGTATTCGGGAAAGAGCGCGGTGATAATAGCCTTAGGGCTGATACTGCGTGAGAAGGGCTTCAAAGTCGGCTACTTCAAACCTTTTGGCGTGGGCACCACCCGGATAGGCGACCAGCTCGTTGACGAAGACGCATACAATACCGCATGCGTGTTGGATACCGGAGACGATATGGAAGATGTATGCCCAATCAAACCCGACAGCCCGTACGTGGAATTTGTCCGTTCCGCGGACCCGGAGGATTTAAAGAAGAGAGTTATGGATTCATATAATAGAATCTCAGCAGGTAAGGATATAGTCCTTGTGGAGGGCGCAATTGAGTATAAAGTGGGAAGGGCACTGGGGCTTTATGACCCTGACGTTTCATCTGCGCTGGATTTAGAGGTACTCATGGTGGTGAAATACACGAACGATTTCGTTATTGACCGGATTCTTACGGCGAGAGAGCTCTTCGGCGAACGGCTTAAGTTCGTTCTGTTCAATCAGCTCGCAGGCTATAAGAAGACGTATCTCAAGAGTATCGCAGAAAGATTTTTAAGACCAAACGGTATGGAACTGATTGGTGTATTGCCTCATGATCCGCTTCTTGCGGGCTTGTTTGCAAGTGAAATTGCGGATGCACTGAATGGCGAATGGCTTGTTAAGCCCGAAGAAGATGTGATTATCGAGGAGTTCTTGATAGGTGCGATGTCCCCACCGTCAGCATTGAAATATTTCAGACGTGTGAGGCAAGCGGCATTGATAACCGGTGGAGACCGAGCGGATTTGCAGAATCTCGCACTGGAAACGGGAAATATAAAATGCATTCTGCTGACCGGTAATTTAGAACCGCCGGGAACGATGCTGGGAAAAGCAGAAGAGAAAGGCGTGCCGGTTATCCTGGTTGCGGATGATACGCTCACGACGGTGGAGAAATTGGATGAGGTATTTGGAAAAGCGAGGATAAAGAGCGATGTGAAGATAGGAAGGATTAAAGAACTTGTCGAACGTTTTGTTGATTTAGAGAAACTGATGATGGAGTAAAGATTAGGTAAAAGAGACGAACAAAAAGTGTGTAAACTAGGAAACATGTTTCTTAAGCGGAGTATATAGTAAGTTCATCCAACACCACTCTGCTGAAGTGCCAGATAAATACCCCACAACCCGGTCGTAATGAATTGAACTGCAATTGCACCTAAGACAAGCCCCATCATCCTCGTGACCACCATACTTCCGGTCACGCCGAGCACGGATGAATTTGCTCAGACATTCTGAAGAGAAGCAAGGTTATGAGGAAAGTAAGGATGATGGATACTAAGACGATTACCTTAAATGATACCAAGTCTGCTGTTTTCATCGGGACGATCGCAGTCGTTATCGCACCAGGACCAGCCAACATCAGGACTGCAAGTGGGAAGAAGGATATATCCTCCCTTTCGCCTGATTCTTTCACCTCTTCCGGCGTATGCCCCTCTCTCGACTTCCTTCCGTGCATCATATCCATCGCAATCGCCAATAGCAGTATTCCGCCAATAACGCGCAGTGAATCAACCGTAATCTGAAAGAAGGAGAGGATGAAATCACCAAATATTGCAAAGATTAAGAGAACGAGACATCCAAATATCGCAGTCTTCTTCGCTAATCGCTTCTTTTCATCAAAGCCCCGATCTTCGGTCACTGAGAGAAAGACCATAACGTTCCCAATGGGATTGACAGACAATGACGAACATGGCGGTGAAAACCATCAGGAGGAACGTATATGTGGTATACATAAACCTTTGTTAGATAGTTAATTTAATTATAAAAATCAACTATTATTCATCCTTTGGCTCCCGAAGCAGAGGGACTTGGAACTGAGCTGGTGCAGTAATTAATGCTTTTCACAATGGAAAATATTAAAGATTATAAAGACAATTAATTGATGGAGGAGGTAAAAATGCAAGAAGATTACAGAGAAGTGTTAGATAAGTTCTATGAGACAAAGATTAAAGAGGTAATGGAGAAACGCCTTTGGAACCTGCCCATTCTTGAGCAAGATACGGAAATTAAAGATGTCATCGCGTCGTTACGTGATAAACACCATGTGTGGATAGTAGATGTGGATAGTGAAAAGCTCGTCGGCGTGATAACAGAGAAGGATGTTCTTGGTATTCTTGCACATCCGGAGGAATTCGGTTACAAACCAAGTCCAAAAGCTACACCGTCTTTGTATCATGGCACTGCTGGAGACGCGGAATCGGTCATGATAAAAAAAGTCGTTACGTGCAATCCAGAAGCGACGATTAAAGACGTGATAACAACGATGACGAAATATGATGTAAGGCGGTTGCCGGTAATTGATGAGAATAGAAAGATAGTTGGTGGGGTTACGCTTATGGATTTGATAAATCGGTTCATGAGTATCGTTTATTGGCATGGGAAACGAGTTTAGATGGAAGGATTTCAGATTTTATTGTTGGATATAGCTTTAGCTTTAATTTTGTCAAAGGTTTTTGGCCATGTATTTGAAAGAATGAAACAACCTTCTGTTGTAGGTGAATTAATAGCTGGCGTTATTCTCGGTGGTTCTATCTTAGGGCAATTCGTTCCAAATACGATAGTTGATTTCAGCATACAGGAATTCGAAGATCTCGGTCATATTGGGATATTGTTCTTACTATTCCTCGCGGGATTAGAAGTGGATATAGGGCGAATAAAAAAGACAGGAGTTCCCGCGGCTATTGCAACGGCGGGGGGTGTTATTGCACCATTAGTCTTAGGATATTTCGCTGGAATTGCGCTTGGATATACCGGTAGAGAGAGCTTTGTGCTGGGCGTAGTGTTGACTGCTACGAGTATCGGCATAACGGTAAGGACACTGATGGATTTTCACGTATTAAACACCGATGTTGGAGCAGCTACATTAAGTGCTGCTGTAATGGATGATATAATTGGTTTAATGCTCATTATAGTGGCTGTCGGAACCGGATCATTGCTCATACTCGGAGCTAAGGTTGCAATCTTCTTCTTGGTCACGTTAGTTATCGGATGGCTCATCATATCAAAGGTAATGGATATCGGAGACCGAATTCATGCTGAGAAGTCTTTAGTTGCTTTTTCTATTGCTCTCTGTTTCATTTGGTCGGTAATTGCCGGAGAGACGGTCATAGCTCAAATAGAGGGGGCTTTCATCGCCGGCTTAATTATGAACACTACAATTCAATCTAAGCGCGTCGTTTCTGATGTAAAAACAATTGGATATGCTTTTTTCATTCCTCTGTTCTTCATCTGGGTCGGAACAATGGTGAAGCTGTCTGTATTTTTGGATTTAAAAGTAGGTATGTTTGCAGCGGTGATTCTCGTGATGGCAATACTTGGAAAGGTGGGCGGGTGTGGATTAGGTGCGTGGATCGGTCGCTTTAACTTAAGAAAATCTCTTCAAATGGGCGTTGGTATGGTTCCAAGATGCGAAGTGGCACTTGTAGCCCTGGCAATTGCGATAGACGCCGGCGTGATAAGCGGAGAGGTCGCGGATATATTCCTCGCGGCAACTTTTATACTCGTCACGATCACAATGCTAATTACGCCTATACTGATGAAAGTTCTATTTAAAAAGGAATTAGCTGAGATGACTTCAACTTAAAGGAGAATTTAAATGTTTTTTACCGTTAAGAGGTATTTATTATTGTTCATATTATTCTATTCGTATTACAGTGAAGATATATAAAGAGAAGGGGAGAAGATAAAAAGATGACAATAAAAGAGGAACTACCGCCGGGTGCAGTGCCGTCTGACGAGATTCAGGAGACTAATGCACTCGTATCGCTTACTTTTTCCGATATATTCAAATCCACTATCGGGCCTATGGGCTCGAAGAAATTGATAACCAGTGGCGCCACGAAAGTAGAAGCTGAGGACCTCGTAACCAGTAACGCATACAGCATAATACGGGAACTGGCATACACGCATCCCGCCGCGGATATATTGATAAATGCCGGCTTAGCGCAAGGTGAACGAGTAGGGGATGGTATAGCTACCGTTATGATTCTGACCGGCGAGCTGGTGGGGCGAGGCTTTGAACTGAAGAATCTGGGGCTACATCAAAACGTGATTGTGAATGGTTATGAAAAGGCTCTGGAGCGTACGAAAGAGGTTTTAAATGAGATTGCGTCGCCGGTGGAGATAAGAGAAAGCGATGAGTATTTGAAGCAAGTGGCGAGGACCGCGTTAAAGAAAGGCGAGTATTGCGATGAAAATAGATTGGTAGACGCAGTCGTGGGGAGCATAAGAAGGATAAGCGAGAGTGGGGAGTTGCCGATAGACGTGGATGAGGTAGTAATAGAGGCAAAGGCAGGGGGGAGTGTGGACGATACGCGTTTTCTCGAAGGCGTGGTGGTGGACCGGAGCGTTTTGGACGATCTTCCAACGGACGTGAAGAACGCAAAGATAGCTCTGCTCGATTTCCCCATTGAGCATAAAGAGCCGAAAGTAAAAGGCAGGAAGGAACTCCAGACCGGAACCGGAGCGAGAGAACGGAGCAAAGCGGGTGAAACGGTCGGAGGACTTGATTTCCACGTTAAGTTTTCAAAAGCATCTCATTTCAGAGAGTTCCGAGATGCCAGAGCGCGGCTTTTCAATGAGCTTATTGACGGCGTCATAAATTCGGGTGCGAACGTGGTTTGTTGTCGGTGGGGTGTGGATGACGATGCGCTGGGCAAGTTCCGAAGGGCGGGGATAATGCTGATAAAGCGAGTGAAAATGACTGATTTGAAGCGGTTGGAGAAATCCACCGCCGGGAAGATAGTGCAAGACGTAAGTGACCTCGGTGAAGACAAATTAGGCTTTGCAGGACGGGTAGTACAGCGAGATGTAGGCGGTGCAAAGTACGTATTCTTCGATGACTGTCCGTATAAGAAGTCCTCGACGATGCTTATAAGAGGTGCCCATCTCAGGATTTTAGAGGGCATGGTAGGCGATATAAGGAGTGCTATGCATGCGGTTGCCTGCTTATTTGACGATGCAAGAGTAGTGCCCGGTGGTGGTGCAGCAGAAATAGAATGTGCAGCGGAGTTAAGGAACTTTGCGAGAATGATACCGAGCAAGGAGCAATTAGCAGTAAACGTATTTGCGGACGCTCTAGAGAGCATACCAAAGGCGATAGCGAAGAACAGCGGAATGGACCAGATTGACACGCTCACAGCGCTCAGAGCGGAGCATTATGCGGGTAACAAAAACGCGGGGATCTCTGGGAAGGACAAGACCGTGAAAGGCGACATGATAGAATTGGGAATCATAGACCCGTTAGCGGTGAAATTGCAGGCTTTTATCTCCGCTGCGAATGCCGCTGCAGGAATGCTACGGATAGACGATTTGCATATCGTGAAGAGTGCGATAGCAGAGGAGGCGGCGAATCCCGAAGCGCAGATAGCGGGCAGAACGCGCGATCTGATAGAGAAGGAGAGGCATCCGCAGGAGTTCAAATTTAAAGGCGGACGGTTGAAATACCCCGGAACCGAAGAGCAGAAACAGAAGTCGGTGTATATGAAGGATTGAAGCCAAAGAACGGTTTATTGAGATAACAGGGGATTACCTGCAACTGTATGAGTCCAGAAGAAGCTAAAGCGCGGGCACAAGCACTCCTTAACGTAATCGAAACTTCGTATGCAATAAGAATCGTCAACGTAGAAGAGGTTGTCGTGGCGATAACCGAAAAAACACGCGATGAGCAGAAGATATTGGCGATTTGTACCGCGTTAAACACCTGGGTAGCGCTGAATGCCGGACTGAGCGGAGAAGTAGAAATACCACTGGATTTCGTGAACGGTATATTAGAAAATGTAATGGGGCTATAACGACTAGGTCTACTGAAACGTTCTTAGACGGAAATTTTTAGTCATTCCAGTAATAAATTGCAATTGATAAACCACGAGAGTTCACAAGATTAACACAAGAAAGGGCAGTTAATAAGGGATAAAATCGCGGATAGAACACAGAAATCTGATTCCTATTATTGTTCTCTCGTGAAATAAGCCCTTTCAGGGCTTGCGGTGACGTGGGCAGAGCCCACGATGTGTAATCTGGTGGTTATATTTTCCGGAATGACTATATATCATGGAACTTTTTGTAAACGTTTCTCTTTTCTAAACTAAACGAAAAGAGGGTTATTGAACTATGCCTACGATAGCGGAAAAGATACTGGGTGAAAAAGCAGGGAAAGGAAAGGCGGCGAATGCCGGTGAAATCGTTGAATGCGAGGTGGATTACATCATGGTAAATGACATAACGGGTGTGCCCGCTTTTGAAGTCTTTGAGGAGCTTGGACGCGAGGACGAGATAAGACGGGAGAAGGTGGTCGTGGTACAGGACCATTACGTTCCGAACAAGGATGTGGCTTCGGCAGAGCAGGCGAAAGCGCTGCGGGAATATGCCCGGCGATACGGGATTGAGCATTATTACGAGATAGGACGGGGCGGAATATGCCATCAGGTAATGATCGAGGACGGCTTTGCTGCACCGGGAAGGTTAATCATCGGTGCCGATTCGCACACCTGCTCGTACGGTGCATTAGGTGCTTTTTCCACTGGTGTGGGCTCGACAGAGGCAGCCGCGGCAATGGCTACCGGAAGGTTGTGGTTCAAGGTTCCGGAGACGCAGAAGTTCGTGATTAACGGTGCGTTACAGCGATACGTAATGGGAAAGGACATAATCCTGCATGTCATTGGCGACATAGGCGTTTCCGGCTCGCTATACAAGGCGCAGGAGTTTTACGGCACGGCAATCGAGAATTTGAGCCTTTCTGATAGAATAACAATATCGAACATGGCGATAGAAGCAGGAGCTAAAGCAGGGATCATCCCGCCGGACACGAAAGTCTTCGATTTTCTGCGCGGGCGGGTACGAGGCGATTATAACGCGGTGTATGCCGATGGTAATGAAGAGGACTACGAGGAAGTATTTGAATATGATGCCGCGGAGATCGCGCCCACGGTTGCAAAACCCTTTTCTCCTGCGAATACCGTGCCGGCGAGCGAATTGGACGTTAATATTGACCAAGCGTATCTCGGCTCGTGCACTAATGGCAGAATAGAGGATTTACGGGTTGCTGCAGCACTTTTGAAAGGTAAAAAGGTAAATCCCGAAGTGCGAATGATTGTAGTGCCAGCAAGTGAAAAGGTGTTCCGGCAGGCGATAGAAGAAGGGTTAATCCAAACGTTCCTTAATTCGGGAGCTTTTGTTTGCGGTCCCACCTGTGGTGCGTGTTTGGGCGGGCACATGGGCGTTCTCGCACAGGGCGAACGATGCATAAGCTCAACGAACCGAAACTTTATCGGGCGGATGGGGCACAAGGATTCCGAGGTATATCTGGCGAATCCCGCGGTGGTTGCAGCTTCGGCAATTACGGGACGGATAACCGATCCCACGGAGTTGGAAGTATGAGATCAAAAGGAATATAAACCCCGATATTACACCGATTTTCACAAAAACTTTTTGATTGGAAATAACATCTTCTGCTGCCTTTAGCGAAACGGAAACGACTTTACACTTTTATTTGGAAGGTAGCTAAAATCGGCTAAAAAGTAAGGGCTTAGGTGTAAAGCCGAAGAGGATATTAGGTGAAATACTTCAAAATCCTTTCCCGATATTCATTTTCTTGATTACCTTTATAGTACATCTCTATCAGCGTAATCTTATCTTCATCTTCCTCATACGCATAAATTACGCGAATTCCACTATTACTACCTCTTTTAAGATATTGACACCTAAAACGTCTCACTTTAAAGATCGGAACTCTGACATCGTGACCAAGTCCTGAAATTTGAACCGTTTTAGGTAAATGTGCGGGTAATACCGCTTCCAATGCCTTGCTAAATGTTTCTAAGTCGTCGTATAGTGTTCTGAACCTTTTTTAGTTTTTCAAGATCTCTTGAAAATTCAGGAACCCGTAAGAACTCAGTCATCCTCGTATTCTCTTACAGAAAAGAGAGGATCTCTATAGAATACTAATTCGTAATCGATAATTTCGTTATCTCCCGTTGCTTTATATGGCAAATCTCCATGAGAGAAGGCGCTTATTTGTGTGGCATTCATATGACAATATTTTTCCATATTGCGGTCGATAACTCGTATTTCTTTCCCATTGAGTAGATTCATATCAGGTTCTATTAGTGATAGAAATTTATATTGAGCATAGCCCCCTCCTTCTATAATACATTGGTAGATTTTACCTTCGTCTTCAAGTTCTCTTACTGCTTCATCAAAATGCCCCGGAGCTGGACCATGCTCCAATTTACGATATAATTCCCCGGTCAACTTTTCTTCAGATAGCTCATAATAATCAAAATCCGAAAAGTAAAGGATTTTGAATAGCACAGTCTTACATACATTCTCTAAATGGCCACATTGATGGATTATATAATGTAAGACTTGTCTGAACTTTTCTTTATCAAACTCAATATTCCTCTTCTCCACCATATCCCCTTCTTTCCTTTCAATAATTAATCTCCTTCTTTGATAAAAAAAATTTTTGGTTAGTATTTAAAGTTTACGTTTTTGTCGGCTTTACGCCATCATTCACTTTTGCACTTTTAATAAGCGAAATTAGTATTTTAGGTGCAAAGCCAACAGAACCGAAAGTATTAAATAGTATGACAATCAAACTCGAACTATGAGTGAAAAAATCTTAGGGGCTGTTATCTCTGCGATTCCAACAGTTATACTCGTGGTATGCGTTGTAGCGGCGTTTGCGACGCATGGTTGGAATGTGCAAGCCACACTCATTGGAGATAACCCCGCAGAAGTGCTGGAAAGACTCGTGCCTGGTGAGAGTGATATGGGGAAAGACCTATTAGAAGTTACTAATTCTCGTGTTTCTGACGATGGTACCAAGCTTGTTCTCGAAGCGGTGCTTCATTCGCCATTGAATGTACCGGTGACGATAAAAGAGCTGTCGGCAGACGTCGTCATGGGTGATAATAGCTGTACCGTAAGCTTGCCGAATGAGGTAGAGATCCCGGCGAAGGGTTCAGCAAGTTTAACGTTGGAAGGTGCGCTTCCCGAGGTGCAAATGTTGCCATCAGGGAGAACACCGACATTTCGCAACATGAAGATGACGTTAGACATCAGCGGAATAGAGCTGAAGATGGAAGAATCAGGGCTGGGAGGTGCTGGTTGACGTCTGAAGTGGTTGCGAAGTCGAATGTGTGGCGCGGGGTGAACTGGCCTGGCATCTTTGCGGGTATGCTCATAATTGCGTTGCCCTTTCTGGGAACGTGGTGGAGATTCATGCTCGGCACGGGAGCAGTCGTCATGGCGCTTTCGCCGTTTGGAGTGTACGTAAGCATTTTTGGTGAGACGATGAGTTCGCCACTATTCTGGTGGCTCATCCTCGGTCTTAAGCTCGGCGTGGTGTATCTCGGCGTGCTTCTGCTCACAGGCTCGGTGCTGTCGGTTTCGAATCGTCATGCTGCGATTGCAGAGCTATTTGTGCGTTTCAGTGCACGGAAGCTGTTATGGCTTGTCGTAGCGTTTGTTGCTGCGTTACTCATTTTCATTGTGCTCGTGAATCAGCTCCCAGAACTGGTAGGGCTTCCATTCCGGTTACAATTGCCCTACCTCATTGGTAGCAGCTCGTTCAGTACCGGAGTGGAAGGCATGCAGCTTACCATTCCCATCTCCATGTGTTTCACGCGAGCATTTGTAATAGCTGTGGTTGCCGCGGCACTGGGAGTTGTCGCATGGCTGTACCAGAAAAGGCTTTTATAAACAGAACGGCTACATAAAATCTGAGCGAGCAGGCGAGCTAAAAATGAGAATCTGGAAGTTTGGCGACAACGTGGATACCGATCAGATAATTCCTGCGGAATACCTGACGACCGGGGACGCAAAGAAGCTTGCAGCTCATGCGTTCGTTAAGGTGCGACCGGAATTCGCGACAGAAGTGCAGGAGGGCGACGTCATTGTAGCAAGTGATAATTTCGGCTGCGGCAGTTCGCGGGAGCATGCACCTCGGGCATTGCTCGGTGCAGGCGTATGTTGCGTAATTGCAAAGAGCTTTGCACGAATCTTCTTCAGGAATTCCATAAATATCGGGTTGCCGCTGATCGAAGCGGACGTCTTTGACCGGATAGACGAAACAGATCAAATAGAAATACGGTTTGACGGTGGTGTAATAAAAAACCTCACCAAAAACGAGGAATATTCGTTTAAGCCACTACCGGAATTTATGCAGAACCTCCTGGAAAGCGGGGGGTTGATTAATTATATTAAGAAGCAGAAATGATAGAAGCAGGAATAATAGGCGGAGCGGGCTACACCGGTCTTGAGTTAATTCGATTGCTTGTGCAGCATCCACAGGTAAACATCTCGATTGTAACGTCCAGAAGATACAAAGGTAAGAAGGTAAGCGATGTTAATCCGCACCTGTTCCCATTTATCGAACTCGAATACGAGGACGTGGACACCAATGAGATCACGGATAGAAGCGATATTGTTTTTGTCGCGGTTCCTCACGGCAGTGCAATGGAGTACGTGCCGGCGTTAATGGAACGAGGAGCGCGGGTAATAGACCTGAGCGCAGACTACCGACTGAACCGAGCAGTTTACGAACGAGTGTACAAACGCGAACACACGGACAAAGAAGAGCGAGACGCGGTCTATGGGCTGACTGAATTGCATCCAGAGGTAGCAGATGCGACTTTAGTGGCAAATCCGGGATGCTATCCCACCGGAGCAATACTTGCAGTTGCACCGATGGTGAAATCTGGACTGGTGAGACAAGTGGTATTTGATGCGAAATCAGGCATATCCGGCGCGGGAGCAGAGCCATCAGAGAACTCTCATTTCCCTAACCTCGCAGAGAATATTATTCCGTACCAAGTAACTGCGCACAGGCACGTAGCGGAAATGAGACAGGAGTTGCGTGTGAAGGTAAGCTTCACGCCACATGTTATTCCTTCTATAAGGGGCATACTCACCACTGCGCACGTTTTCCTGAACGAGCACTCGTCAAAGACGCATGAAGAAATCGAAGCGATCTACACACAGTTTTACGCGGATAAGCGATTTATAAGACTCAGGAATGGACTGTCATCGCTGAGTGCCGTGAGAGGTACTAACTTCTGCGACATCGGATTTGAAATCGAGGCGGAGAGCGATAGGATCGTAGTGATTTCAACCATTGACAATCTCGTTAAGGGTGGCTCCGGTCAGGCGATACAGAATATGAACGTGATGTTCGGCTTGGATGAAGCGGAGGGTTTGTGGTTCCCGGGATTGGTACCATAAGTGGGATGGTACGTAATTGTTTATTTACTCATCTTCACACTGTTTCTTTTATCCTTTTCAAGTAGCTATTGCGTCCGATAGCGATATAGCCCCGATTAGATCGGTATTTATTTTATTAGACTTCACGTAGCCCTTATCTTCGGAAATCCGTTCAATGGCGTTTTCAAGTGAAGCTACGCATTCTGGCGGGCGTTCCCGCAATAAATAAACGGATAACCCATCTAAAACGTCTTTAAAGCTCGTGTTTGGGAGATACAGCCTCACGTATTGAATGAAATTATAGACCAAACAAAGCACGAAAATAGAGCCATAATTTTTCTCCTTTTTCCTGAAATAGCTTCTTTCAATCCTCAAATACGATTTCAGCTCTTTATTCGTCTGCTCTATCTGCGATCTCTCTTTATACTTCCGTATAACCGTTTCGGGCTTAGCATTGAGTGCGGTAGTAAAGAGTGCAATGAAATCGTCATAGCCCTCACCCCGCACCAGAAACAGGTTTCCCGCAGTCCCTTGCCAAATACACCTTCTGAACGGGTATATAACGTAACATTCACCGTCTATCGTCCGCTGAATTGGCTTAACATTACTTATCAGGCCTTCCTTTCTGAATTTGACGCCGAATCGTACGAC
>DAOUYX010000083.1 GCA_030665925.1 Methanosarcinales archaeon
TTTGGGTTCAGCATTGCAGAACGAGGGCTGTATCAGGCACTGCTTCTGTTTCCTTTTATTCTGCTCCAGTATCCATTTGGAAAGCTGTCAGATAAAATAGGCAGAACCCTGCCTCTTATCATCGGTTCTTTTTTCTATGGATTGGAGATGTGCCTGGTAGGATTCGTGGGTAAAACAACGCTTATCGCACTAATGCTCTGCTGTGGCGTGTTCGCAGCGATGATGTTTCCATCAACCATCGCGCTGGCGGGAGACCTATCACCGCGGAATAAGCGAGGCACCGCGATAGGCGGGTTCAATGTTTTCGGCTCGCTGGGCTTTGTAGCGGGTTTTTCCGCCGCTGGGATTCTTTCTGATATGTATGGATATTGCACGAGTTTCATTTTAGGCGTTTTTTCCGAGATGTTGGTGGCACTGGTTGCGATACCGTTTTTGCTGAAGTTGGGCTTTGATCAGATAAGGGAATAGGGAATAGCCAAAGGGGCAATGGTTAATTTATTTCCGACCTCAAACCTAACACCTGTACAAAAACTAAAAATCTTTTAACCTCTTCGCCCGACGTAATTACAAGCCCCTCTATCTCTACCTTGCCCTGCGAAACTGCTCCACTCATGTTTTTATATTTAATGTTCCGCGTATTTAAATTTTATAACACTTTACAAGAAGTCTTCACAGAGAACAGGGGTCAGAATTCTGTTTTCTATTCCCGGATTTCTGGTCTTGTGTTATCTTGCGAAATCTCGTGGTTTTTATTTCAACTATACCAGTCCCTTCTTTTTCAGGTCTTTCATCGCTTCCTAAACACTTTTTCTTTTTTACAAAAAGAAAACCTGTGCTAAAAGAAAAAATCTTAATTCCCCTTTTTAGGGGGCGGCATCGCTTCCTAAACAGTTTGGGTTTAATACAAATTTTCAAATTTATTTCGGTTTATTTTCTTTTTTCCTAACCGTGTTGGGGTTTAGTTTTCATAACCGAGCTCTTTTAGGGTTCATTATTTATAGCCCTAACAACAAACCTTTTTTCTAAAGAAAAAGGCTTTACCGAAAAAGGCTGCGCGGAAACCTTTTTCAAAAAAAAAGCGTTTACGGAAAAAGAATACAGGAGACTAAAAAAATGAAAGAACTCTGTGCCTAAAAAGCACTAAAATAAAAAAATTTAGGAGGTGAAAAGAAAAAAAATGAAAACAACAAAAAGGACTGCAATAGGGGTTACCCTAATAGTACTGATAGGTTTGACTTCCTGGGGTCTCACTGGCGCTCTGGAAGAACAAAAATACATTGACCTAGGGAAGGACGAGTATAACAAGGGTAATTACGACGCTGCCATATATCTTTTCAATAAGGCGATAGAGTTAAACCCTGACAATGGATACCTATATAACGACCGTGGATTGTGCTATATGGCACTAGGCGAGATAGACACCGCAATTTCAGATTTCTCTAAAGCGATTGAATTAGGACCTGATTGTGTAGAGGCATATTACAATCGAGGACTTGCTCACTTTAAGCAAGGCAGCTGGGGTAATGAAGGACCCTTCGATCTGGCAATTGCTGATTATAGCAAGGTAACAGAGCTAAAGTCTGATTACGCAGATGCATACTACAATCGAGGACTTGCGTACAACCAATTATTCCACTATTACAGCAAACCGTTCGCACCGGAAGTTACAGAGAAATATAACAATGCGATAGCAGATTTTGACAAAGTACTTGAATTGGACCCAACATATGTGCTGGCGCATGCGGGTAAAGGAAATGCATATTACAGAAACGGTGAATATGATAACGCAACCGCGGAATTTGACAAAGCACTAGAATCTATGGCGCTGATACTCCAAAAAGTCGGTGGTAAGGGTTTAGCAGGTGTATATGCAAGTAGAGCAAGGAACTATAAAGAGGTCCCGGAAATACACAAATCAATTTCTGACTACGAGCAAGCAAGAGCATTTGACCCAAAACTTATGGCTGCTATCGGTGGTGAGGCATCATCCAATTATGAGCTGATGAAGGAATACGGGAAAGCGGTGGAGTTATACGATGCATATATAGATATACTGGAGAACGATCCAGATTATAGAGACTACGAATGGGGCTACTATGCATACAAGGGCAGAAGTGTCTGCTGCTATGAACTTGGCAGGTATGATGAAGCAATTGAAGATTTCCAGACGCTGATAGACAAATATGAGTCTTATTTAGAACCATTAGCACACCGATATCTTGGTATGGTATATGAAGAGAAAGGAGACGAAGATAATGCGAAACAAAACTTTGAAAAAGCAGTTGAATTATACAGCGAGCAAATCAACTCAACGCCAGATAGTTCCGGACTATATAACGATAGGGGATTATGTTATCTTGGCCTTGGAGAGTATGACTCAGCGATTTCCGATTTTGAGAAGGTAATAGAATTGGAGCCAAATTATGTGGATGCACACAGCGGTAAAAATCTTTACATAGAGGCACACAAAAATTTGGGCATCGCTTATTCAGAAACCGGAGATAAAGAGAAGGCGAGAGAATGTTTTGAGGAGGGGCTAAGACTTGCCAACGAACAAGGATTGGAAGAGACAGCAAAGGAGATAGAGGAACTGTTCCCATAAGGTGAACTGTGATTAAGAGGTTACCCCCATATTTAGAGAATGAGATAAAAAATAGGAGGCGAAAAGAAAAAAAATGTGCACACCAGTAGCCGTAACCGCAGGAGGAGCTCTTACTACCTGGGCTCCAATGCTATTAAACTATATAGTAGCCATGGTGGCATTAGTTGGTCTATTGGCGGTAAACTACCGGAGCAGTTTAAAGAAACTGTTCTCAAAGGAGTAGCCGCAACCAGCGGGTATCGGCAAAAGAAAACCATTTAAACCTTGGAAAGTGAGAGGGTGACCTTCTCACTTTCATTTTATTTTTTATTGTACATAAAGTATAACTGCCTTCTATTTAAGACACGGATTAACACTGATTTACGCGGATTTATTTACACGTTGAACATTGTTGATTTTTATCATCTGTGTTAATCTGCGTTAATCTGTGTCAACAATTTGGTTTTTTAAGGATTTAGTAGTATTTGACATTTGGATTTTTCATTGTTTATTCTATTATAAACTCTTCTCCGTTATTCGGCGCTATTGCCTCGCACCCGAATTTATCCTTTGTCCACGTTGCGAACTCTTCCGTATGGTCGCCATGAACCGTAAATATCACTTCCGTGCCGTTTCTGCAAAATCGTGATACTATCTCCTTCAGTTCGGAATCCCCGGCGTGCGCAGAGAAGTCGTATTGCTCAACACCTGCATTCACCTTCACTATATCTCCATCAGCCTCCACACAGCCTTCCTCTACCAACATTCTTCCGTTTGTACCCTCTATTTGATATCCCGTGAGCAGTACTTTGCTCCTTGGGTCTTCGTGTTTCTTCTTCAGATAATACAGCACGGGTCCGCCGTTAAGCATTCCCGCGGTAGTGACAATTACGGACGGTTCAGAAATGGCTTTCTTGCGTCTCTTCGAGTTTACAAACTGCGCATCACCAAAAGCATCGTTCAGCGCCTTCGCATCTTTTAATGACGACGGATAATTCTTAAATATACGGAAAACGCTCAATCCCATACCGTCCACATAAGGAGTAAGCCCGTACGAATGCAAGATCATCACTATCTCCTGTGTCCTACCAACCGCAAAGCAGGGCACAATGGCATTGCCACCCGAATTTAAAGTCTCTTTAACGGAATCCACGAACTCGCGCTCCAAGTCCTTCCTATCTCTGTGATCCCTACCATAATATGTGCTTTCTATAAACAGGATGTCGGACGCAGGTAAATCTGCGGGAGAAGCGCTTTCCATCAAACGACTCGGACCCAGTTTTATGTCCCCCGTGTAAAGCAGGCTTATATCCTCACTCTCTTTCCTCAGATGCACCGATGCACTACCCGGGATGTGTCCCGCATTATGCAATTCAAACTCATAGTCTGTACCGTCTAAGGCGTGTCGCTCGCCATAAGCCACTGCATGAGTATTCTCATCCAACTTCTGGATGTCTGCCTCACTGAAAAAGCTAAAGCCCTGATCTCGCCCCACTTTTATCGTGTCTCTGCCCAGAAGCTTGGTTAAATCCCTTGTCACGGGAGTCATATACACCTCTGGTACCTCAGCTCGGCTCATCAAACTCGGAACCATGCCTGAATGGTCGAGATGTGCATGCGATATAATCACGGACTTTGGCGATATGTGCTCGCTATTTAACGGTATCTCAGGCGGATCTGACGGCCTCATTCCATAGTCAATGATGATCTTATCATCCACCAATACCGCAGAACGCCCTACTTCATTACAACCTCCGAGAAATTTTATTTTCATCTTATTTTATTTGTGACCGTTATTCCTACCTTATTTGTGCTATGCTGGAGGGAGATTCCTTTCAGTCTTGGTTATCTCCACCCTCCGCACGGGATATATCTTCTTCGTAACCTTATATACGTCAGACGACAGTTTTCCCAGTATTATCTCCTGCAGATATTTATTTAACTCCAAACTCGCCGCTCTACTTCTTACTACGTCTTCCATTAACTTCCGTATCTGCCTCATCTGCGCTTCACTTGCCTTTTTAAGTGTAAAGCAGGATGATTTCACACGCAGATTCTCGCCATCCTTTGTCACGACCTCGATATTCGAGTCTACCTTCGAACTCCTCTTCCGCGCCAAACTGCGTAGATAATCGCCGTCTATCTTATGCCCGATGAATCGTGTATAAGCATTGTTATGATCCACCTCATCTATTTCAAGCAATAATTTCAAATTTGAATTCTTTATCAGCTTGCCGGTGAGTTCATCTACCGTCATCTCTACCCTTCTACCCATCAACTTGGATGGATCGTCTGCAACAGTATCCCCTGCTTTTACATCACCAAACATCTTCGGCGCTAATACCGTGTACCATTTTTTTGCTTTCCACTTATCTTTCAGTCTTTTCTTCGCCAGTTCTACTCACGCTCCTTATTTTCTTTCACTTATTATAAAGAGGATACTAACATAAAAGCCTTACTCATTCATCTGCTCTGCTATGGAGGTAATCCAAAACTGCTTTGAATATCTTCTCCCCATCCCCGTATGCATTCTCTTTTCCTGTTCCTTCCCCCTCGTTCCGCTCTCTCGATTTTCGTGACCATTCCGAGTCCGTGAATGCGTAGAAAGCTCTTTCGGGATGTGGCATTAATCCCAATATCGTCCCTTCAGGGTTGCATATCCCTGCAATATTATGTACTGATCCATTTGGATTCCACGGATACGATGCATAATTCCCAGCAGGATCAACATAGCGAAATACTATCTGGTCGTTATCCTCCAGAAGTTGTATATACCGCTCTCTATTTTTCTCGTCAATTAAAAACTTCCCCTCGGCATGCGCACACGGCATCTTCAGGATGCAAGCCCTTTCTATCCCCCGTGTGAAAACGCAGTTTCCGTTGTTTTCGTGCTTTATGAGTGTAGGGCGGCATTCAAAGTGAGCAGAATCGTTTGTTGTCAATGCGGCCTGCTGCAACCCAATTTCGTCATGAGCACCAAATCCGGGAAGCAAGCCCATCTCTACTAACACCTGGAAGCCATTGCATATTCCCAATACGGGCTTCCCGTTTTCTATAAAATCTGCGATTTCGCTTTCCAATGCCCCGTTTATCCGTGCAGCCAGTATCGTTCCCGCCCGTATATAATCGCCGGACGAAAAGCCACCGGGTATCACTAACGCATCGTAACCCTTTAGATTCCGCCGCTCACGCTCTTTCACTGCTCCTATCAGTTGCTTCAGGTGCACTATCTCTGCCGATGCACCCAGCCGCGTAAAAGAGAGCGCCGTTTCGTATTCGCAATTCGTCCCTTCTATCCGCAATATGCATATTTTCGGCTTCATATAGCCATTAACACCCCGATTATCGTCTTACTATCCTTTATCTCACCAGTTTTTATCTTTGCATGTACCTCCTTTAACTCCACATATTGTATCGGTAATTCCGCTTCGGCATCAGAAACTTTCTCCAGTCCACTTGCTGTAAAAATGTGAATTATCTCGCTGCTATAACCCGGAGAAGGATAATATGCCGTCAGTTTATCCCATTTCGAAGCGCTAAAACCGGTCTCCTCGATTAGTTCCCGCTTGGCGCATTCCTCGGGTGATTCACCTTCTTCAAGTGTGCCTGCGGGTATCTCTAACGTTTTACGTCCAACTGCTGCTCTGTATTGCTCCACCACCAAGAGTTTTTCGTTTATCAACGGAACAATAGCTGCCGCACCGGGATGAACGAGAATTTCTCGTAGTTTTGTCCTTCCATTGGGTAATGAAACGGTATCCGCCCGTAACTGAACAACTTTTCCTTTGTACAGTTGCTTACTCTCGATAGTTTTCTCTTCGTTCATAGGAAAGTATTTGGGTGGAAAGTACTTAAATTGATGCTGCTTCTTTTGGTGACCTGTGTCACACGTTTTCCTGCCTTGAATTCGACTGCTACGAATATGTTTGCCGTGTCGTGTTTCAAACCCTTCCTTCTTCCTCATCTCTTCCGTGAGCAACGTGAGCGACCATCTCTTGCTTCCATCAGGCGATTTAGTGCATGCCTGCGCTATGATTTCCGCCTCGTGCCTTTCAGTGTATTTTCTTGGCTGACTGGGTCTTGGTTTATCTGTCAGAGCGCTTTGGATACCTTCTTCACGGTATCGCTTCTTTATTCTCCAAACAGTGTTCTTGTCAACATCCAAGTATTCGGAAGTTATTAAGATATCCCAAAATTAAGTTGACGAGACACTACCATATTCGCGCAGCGGTTCTCGCCAGCTCCTCGGCATCTTTTGCATCTCGCAGCATGGTTTCATCCAGCAGTAAATATGCG
>DAOUYX010000082.1 GCA_030665925.1 Methanosarcinales archaeon
AAAGTACGTTGGATAGCATTGGAAAAGGAGGGAGAAATGGTCTGGAGAATAGTTCGTCAAGAGCTGTGGATAAACGAAGTACTTCGGATTAATTCCCATATCGGAGGGATACCCGAAGTTGAGTTCGGTTATTCACCGTTATCGGAAATTGCCTATGAAAAGTGATCTAAAATGGAAATATTAGGATACTCGGAAAGAGGAGTAATTAACTCACTATTCTATGAGATAAAATTTTCTCAGAATAATTTACAACTTCTTAATGAATTTTTATCTTTTGTGTCCTTCCCATATCGGGCGGTCAATTTTCAAATATCCGACACAAAAATATTGATTGAGCAGTCTTTCTCAGATTTTGGCGATGCTGATGCTGTGATTTTGGTTAATAATCGAAGTGATAAACAAGCAATTTTTATTGAAGCAAAGGTTAAGACTTTTCAAAAATATCATTGGAGTATTTTCGAGGAATTTGAGGAATTTAAGAAAGGGATAGGTAAAAATAGTGTAAGTTCATCTAATTTGTTTGTCCAACTATATCATAAACTCAGACTTATCAAAGCGTTACAAGTCGGTGGCATAAAGCATCTTCAAAATGGGGTAGAATTTTCACGATGCTCCTCAAAACAACAGAGAAAAATTGGAAATAACAAAGTAGTTTTAAAGGCTGTAAATCAATTGGAGAAATATTATAAAGACGCATTGTTTATTGCGTTAGTACCTGACGATGATTCAAACCTTAAGGATTTTTATCAAGATACTTTAAGAGATTACAGCCCCGAGGGATTTCAAGAGTGGGATATTAGTGACTGGGGTTATCTTTCTTGGGCACAGGTTGATGAATTCTGCAAAAGATATAACTTAGGAGGAACATTAAAAACATTTGAGTGGAATGATGGACAAATTTATGGAAAAAGTAAAGGCAACAGCAGATAACAGAGCGTATCTGGCTCCGCTTCGCTCCGCCAAAATTCCCCTTCGGGAAACTTCAGATACGCTCGAAACGTTATACGCCATTTCGATTACATATTCAATTAAGTTGAAGAGGAGTTGAGAACAATGGATTGGAACATGATTACCGCGATATCAACGGCTTCCATGACTTTAATAATTTTGGCTACAGCTATTTTTGCGGTACTGCAGCTTAGGGAAATTAAAAGGTCGAGAAAAGTCACTGCGTTTGTGAGCCTTTCTCAATTTCTACAGGAAGAAGCTACACGAAAAGCAAGAGGTATTTTGATCGACGCATCTGGGGAAAAATTTAATGATTGGTCAAAAGAAGAAATAGAAGCCGCTGAAAAAGCTTGTAGTACTTATGATGTTGCTGGAATAATGCTATCCAAAAAACTTATCGAAAAGGATTTGTTAATGGAATGGCGTGATTCCATCATTAAATCTTGGGAAGCAGCAGAACCCATGATTATTGAATATAGAAAGTCAAGAGGAAAAGATTATTGGGATGATTTTGAAAAATTGTATAGAACGGCTAAAAAAATCGAAACGGCGTATAACACGGTGTAAAAGACTACGCTTCGCTCCGTCAAAATTCGGCTTCGCCGAACTTCTTTTACACCGAAAACGTCATACGGAATGCTTACTCGCCGCCTCTTTCATTGCTTCTCTGTAAGTTGGACTTTTGAAGTATAACGACAAAAGCCTACCGCTTTTCGTTTATCTTCTGCGTATGCAGTTACGGATTCGCTGATTACCACATCACATCGAAAAGAGCGTCCTCAAACGGAAGATTTTGGGCATCTGCTACCTGAAATTCAACTCTATCTTTTACGCCCTCTCTTTTTGTTCTCTCATTTGATCTGGCGATCATCCTTTCACGAATATCTACACCAAGCACTCTACAGCCGCACTTTTTTGCAATGTAGCAAGCACCCATTTCAACACCACAACCGACATCCAAGACGTATTTGTCTTTGTCTACGAGGCATAATTCAATTAGCTCTCTTGTGGCCTTTAAACCGCCCATGTGTTTAACTGAGGCGAAAAAAACCACGAGATTAACACGAGGAGATGATGATGGGCATAGGATATTAGTTAGATTTGCATTTTATATCTTACCTTTTCCTATTTTCTCGTGAAAATCTGTGTAATCTTGTGGTTAGCCGTTACTAAACACGTAAGTAATTTTTAATATCGTCTGTATGTTCTATGTCCGGGTCTAATTGTTTTTTGCCGTTCTTTCCACTTTATTCTTACTTTCTTCACTTCAGGCAGTCTCTCCTCAGTTATAGTTACGTCCTTGAGTTTCATTACTCGTCTAAAACTATCGTAATCCCTGCTCGCGATAATACTGATCGCTATTCCTTCTTTTCCCGCTCGTGCCGTTCGCCCTATCCGATGAATATAATCATTGCTATCTTTCGGAATGTCGTAATTGTAAATATGCGACACACCGGGAATGTCAAGTCCTCGTGCCGCTACGTCAGTGCAGACAAGAACACCGACGTCCCGTGCATGAAATTGCTTCATCACCCTGTTTCTCTTGTCTTGCGTCAGTCCGCCATGAATGGCTAAAGCATTGATTCCCGCAGCTTTGAGGTTGTTCGCCACAAAATCCGTATTCAGCCGCGTATTGCAGAACACCATTACCAATCCTGCCCTTTCGTGTTCCAATAAATGGACCAACAGCGAAAATTTTAAATTGTCGGGAACGTCATAATACACCTGCGTTAATTTCTTCGGATCAACGTGGGCTTCCGCAGAAACACTCACCGGCTCGTTCAGGTATCGCCGCGCGAGACGCGCCACCTCCGCGGAAATGGTAGCGGAAAACAATAGCGTCTGCCTTTCCCGCGGGCATTCTCGTATTATCTTCTTGACGTCGTCAATGAAGCCCATATCCAGCATTCTGTCCGCTTCATCCAACACCAGCGTGTTCACCTTGCTCAAACCCAGAGTTCTTCTTCCAATATGGTCTAATAATCTACCCGGTGTTCCTATAACAATATCTGCAGTCCTCAATTGCTCTATCTGTGGATTGATTGACATCCCACCAAAAACAGCAACGATCTTCAACGGCTTATATCTCGAGAAATCACCTAACGCGGCTGCATCTTGCTGTGCCAGTTCTCTCGTTGGCGTTAAAACCAGCGCCTGAATCCCTTTCCCCTTTTTGGATTTCTGTATAATGTCGGAAGCAAAAGCAAGCGTCTTTCCAGAACCCGTTGCCGCCTCGGCTATAACGTCCTTTCCGGCAAGAATTAACGGAATTGCCTTCTCCTGTATCTCCGTTGGCTTTTCAAACTTCTCGTCTTCTATCGCTTTCAAAACAGGCTTTATAATACCCAGCTTTCTAAAATATTCCATCCTTCCTTTACTCAAGAAAAAAGTCTTAACCTCTCTCTTATTTACCTCTCTATTTTATACGTTCTCATTTACGACTATAAAAAGGTTATATGCATAACTCCGTTCGTGTCCACAAGCAGTCGCGCTTTTTCATCGCCTTTAATTCCTCCAATTCCTTCGGATATTCAAGATCGCAATTCCAAACTTTATTTATGCACCAATGCAATACTTTTTAATTGATTACGCTATAAATATCTTTAATGTCAGAACGAGAAAGTAAAGTATTCATGCATGCATGCACGGGTGTGAGGGGAAAAAATGGGATTAAAAGAAGGTTTTGAGAGGATATTTGTGAAGAAGGAAGGGATAGGAGTCGAGGACGATTATTGGGACCTGGACATCGAAGCGTATGAGGAAGAGCTAAAGGAAGAGGCGGGCGTAAAGATGTACATAAAGACCGCGGAATTGACCGGTCTATACGATATTCCCGATTTGAAAAAGGAGATCTATGCGGGCAATATCTTGATTCTGGACATATCACTGGCGAAGCAGGACAAAGTTCTGGTAGAGAAAGCGATAAAAGACCTGAAAATGGCGGCATTCGATGTGGGCGGGGACATTGCAGGTCTCTCTGATGACCAGGTGATCGTGGCACCAATGGGAATTAAGATCGAACGGAAGAAAATGAGTGGGAAATAGTCTGGTTGGCTATCCTGACTGACTGCGCAGCGGGGTTACCGTGAGTGAGTGCCGTGAAAGAGAAATGTCCACTTTGTGGAGCGGAAAGCGAATTGCATTGTGTACCCTATGAAATCCCCTTCTTCGGCGAAATAATGATATTTACTGCGGTTTGTGCCTCGTGTGGGTATCGCAGTACCGATGTAATGGTGCTCTCGGCAGAAGAGAAGAGGAAAAGATGCGAGATGGTGATTTCGTCAGCGGAGGATGTGAATGCAATCGTTGTACGGTCTTCGTCGGGAGCTATTGAGATACCGGAGTTGGGCGTAAGCGTCGAGCCAAAGCGCGGGGAGGCTTTTATCACTACGGTGGAAGGCGTGCTGAAGCGAGTGGAGAATGTGGCGAAGATGCTGAGCAAAGACGGCACGAGCAAGAAGCGTGCAGATGAGGTTTTGAAGCAGATAGAAGAAATAAAGTTGGGCAAAGCGAGTATGACGTTAATAATTGACGATCCTACGGGTAACAGTGCGATAATTAGCGATAAACAGTTCTTTAAAAAAGAGAACGTTACTGAAAAAACTCATTCTTAATGCGGTATTTATTTAGAAAGAAAATGTAAGAGGGCGTAAAAATGGGTATGGGCAATCCAATAGAGAGGAACATAAAGGTTGAGTTCATGAGTAGAGAACCCGTCGAGGAGCAAGAGATAGAGATAGTGGAAAGAAAGGGTTTGGGGCATCCTGACAGCTTATGCGACGGTATAGCGGAGGCGGTTAGCGTGGCGTTGTGCAAAGAGTATAAGAGAAAGTGCGGGGTGATATTGCATCACAACACCGATAAGGTGCAACTTGCCGCCGGCAGGTCAAATCCACGATATGGTGGAGGGGAGGTTATTTCGCCAATATACATACTGCTGGGTGGACGAGCAACGCGAGTGTTTGAAGGCGAGGAAATCGCCGTTGATGTCATAGCGACTCGCGCAGCAAAGGACTATTTACGAGTAGTCAGAAATTTGGACGTGGATAGCCACGTAATAGTGGATAGTAAGCTGGGCAGGGGTTCTTCTGACCTTTTAGAAGTCTTCACGGGTAACAATATGAAGAGCGCACAGACAGAGATGCCAATGGCGAATGACACCTCCTTTGGCGTTGGACATGCCCCCCTTTCGGAGTGTGAATCCATAGCCCTTAATGTAGAAGGGCGAGTGATGGATGAATACCGCAACAAGGAGAAGGCGATAGGCGAGGATATGAAGGTGATGGCACTTAGAGTGGGTGATAAGATAACTTTAACGGTTGGTGATGCACTTGTTTCTAAATACGTGGATGACTACGAGCATTATGAGGGCGCAAAGCGACGATTAAAGGACTTTATAAGTGGCGTAGCGGAATCATATACAACACGGGACGTAAACACTCTGGTAAATATGGCTGACACGCCCGAATCGGTTTATATCACCGTAACTGGCACGTCGGCGGAGATGGGTGATGACGGTGGTGCGGGTCGTGGCAACAGGTGCAATGGACTTATCACACCTAACAGGCCAATGAGCATGGAAGGAACGCCGGGAAAAAATCCGGTGAACCATACGGGAAAAATCTACAACCTGCTCGCCAATAAAATAGCCAACGACGTCGTAGAGAACGTAGACGGGATTCGTGAGGTGCACATAAAGATCCTTTCTGAGATAGGCAGAAGGATAGACGATCCGAAAGCAGCAACCGCTCAGATCATTCCAAAGAGTGACGTGAACCTTGAAGTAATGGAAAAGAAGGTGCTGCGAATAACAGATGAGTGGCTTTCAAACATAGCTGAGATCACGGAGATGGTGATTAGAGGGGAATTGAGAACGTTTTGAACTCAATCTGCTGATGGAATATCAAATTAGAAAGAGCTTCGTGCTTGCTGGAATTGATCTCTTTTTTAGCAACATAGGGTGATAACGGAACATGGAAAACAACGAGATAATAGACATGGGTGTGTTTGCAAGACTCGACCTGCGGATTGGAAAGATAGAGAATGCCGAAAAAATCGAGGGCAGCAAAAAGTTGATCAAACTCGATGTTGACGTTGGGGATGAGATGCGACAGCTTGTTGCAGGGATTGCAGAAGACTATAGTCCCGAGGATTTAATTGGCAAGCTCGTTCCCGTTTTGGCGAATTTGAAGCCTGCGAAGCTCATGGGCGTTGAAAGCAGGGGAATGATTTTAGCAGTTGACGTCAAGGGGAAACCGATTTTATTGCATCCCGATAAGGAAGTACCTGCAGGTAGCAGAGTCCGATAGATAAGCTGTAACGTGAATCAAAACTGTAACTAAAAACGAAAGCCCTGGGCGGGATTTGGACCCGCGATCTCCACCTTACCAAGGTGGCGCATTGACCAACTATGCTACCAAGGCGTATAGGTACATATCTTATAAACACGCCCCGTATATAAATCTCAGCTTCCGATCCTCACTGCGTTCTCATTGGGCTGATTCTGCACCGCTTCCTGCTGCTTCGTGAGCTTCCTGTTCGAACCATCTCGCACATCTTTTATATAAAATAAAGAAGAATTTAGGTGTGACGAGTACATGAGAATCGGCATACTGGGACCGGAGGGGACGTTTTCGGAAACCGCTGCACTACTGTGGCTAAAGAGGATGAAAACGGGAAATATCGAGGAGGTCGAGCGACAGTATTACGAAACGATATTCGACGTATCCGAGAGCCTGCTGAGGAAAGACGTGAATTACGGCATCGTCCCCATAGAGAACTCCCTGGAAGGTTCAGTAGGCGAGACGTTAGATCTGCTTTTGAACGAGAATAAGAAAGGGGGAATGCGGATCGTGGGTGAGATTTTGGTGCCGATAACAATTTGCCTGCTGTCCAAAGGCTCGTTTACGCAGATAAGAACGCTGGTCTC
>DAOUYX010000130.1 GCA_030665925.1 Methanosarcinales archaeon
ATTCGCCATCGAGCGGGGGGCATGGCGTGGCATTCGGATTGCAGGCAAATGAGATGGAGATAATAGGGATGCATAAGCTTGCCCTATTGAATCATGGTAACGTAAAGGCGCATTTCATTTACAAAGTGCGGTTTGAGCTGAGAAAGGTAGCGGTACCTGCTATTGGTCTCTGCCAGTGCCCGGTAACATACGAGGATTTCGAGGAGATAGGCGTAAGCACGCGGAATAAGGAAGGAGAAACGCCGGGTAAAGTTATGGACATTGTTACAGGGATTGTAAGAAATGCGGACGTGCCGCAGTCGAAACTGAACGAAATCGTGAGCAAAGTGAAAATGTGCCTCAGAGAGATTGGCTAACCACAAGATTATATACATCCTTAAAATTCACCGCAGAGCACACAGAGAACGCAGAGACAAAACAATTAAAAATCAACACTGTTAAACTTAAATAAGTCCGTGTAAATCAGTGTAAATCTGTGTCAGAAAATCCGAGCAATGATTGAAACAGTCTTAAAACTCTGTGGTCTCTGCGCTCTCTGCGGTGATAAATCACTTGATTTTTAGACTGTGCCCTATAAGGGATTATTCTTTTCGGAATTTTCGCTGGATTTGTTCCATTCTGCTCTTACGCCCCGCATCTATATTGGTTATCCATTTCTCGTGCTTCTTGTATATGTATTCTTTTGCCTCCATCAACTGTTCCGGAGAGTCTCCCCATAATAGCATCCGGGGCACATAATCCTTGACCGGTAAATCGGTTCTTGGATCAAAGGCATCATCAGGTGGCTTCTCCTGGTCCACTTCCAACCCGAATTTCTCTGCTGCTTCAAATATTATACCTGTTGCTATCGCCCGGGGAATGGGAAGTGCATATTTTTCTTTCTTCTCTTCCATCTTCCTTATCCTGCTCCCGTACCCTCTGCGGCACTTATATCCATTTCGGTTTCCAGTTCCGCTTCGTAGCATTCAGCGCAGAGGAGTCTACCACGCAATTCGATGTAGTCACCTTCTTCCACCTCTTTCCCACACTTTGAACACGTTGCATGCGCAGCTATCCTTGCTTTTCTGCCGCCTTCTTCTTTATCAGCCTTTTCTGCCGCCTTTTCCATCCAACCCTTTTCCTTCTCCTCACCCTTCTCTTTTTCTGCCATCTCTTCTATTGTTGGTAATTTTTATTCGTATAGGTTAATTGTATATAAAGTATTGACATACCTTGACAATCTCACATTTCAAATTTTCATCGCAGAGCACACAGAGACAAGATAGCGGTTTAGCGGTTTGGCGGTTTAGCTAACAAGCTGAACCGCTAATAAACTAAACCTCTAATTTCGCGCTCTCCGCGGTGATAAATCACCCGATTTTTAGACTGTGCCCGTCATTTGGAAGGCAAGAAGCTGAGCGCATAGTGCTAAATGCAGAACCTATAAATATCCGCAATTATAAACATATCCCAGTCCACCAGTAATCATTTGCGTAACTTTTCTTATATCTTCTCCTTGTTTCCTTACCTCTTTCAGCGTTTTTTCATATAAATCATCGCTTAAAGTGAGGGGTCTTTCCCTTGCGACATAAGATGTAAGCATGAGGTCCAGAGCTCTTTCCTCTGCTACTGTCATATTCCGAATTCTTTTACTCTGTATAAACAAAGGATTATTCTCCTCCCCTTTTATTACCTCTTCAGCTAATTCCGTGCCCGGTATGGGCTCTGCAATGCTTATAAAACAATCATCAAGATACAGGTCTTCTACCAGCTCCTTTGTCTTTTCATAATCCTCTTCTCTTTCACCGGGATAACCGACGATAAAAGAACCCGCAACTTTCACTCCCTTCTGCTTCGCCGCTTCCCGCGCTTCTATTATATCTCCCACCTTTATCCCTTTCCGCATGCGTTTTAACATTCTATCGCTCCCTGATTCCATACCAAAAAATACCCAGCCAATCGTGTATTCTCGTATTGCATCTAATGTCTCTTCATTTAGGGTATCCACCCGTATATCGGGAGCAGAGAGATTATTTTTGCCTATTACAGAGCTTACCGTCTCCAACAAATCCCGGAATTTGTAATAAAGTGAAGATGTCCCACCGCTGACCGCTATTTTCTTCACGCCAGCTTTCTTGAATTCTTTCACTTCTTCCACGATATTATCAATACTTCTGCTTCTTATTTCGCGACCGAAGAATTCAGAAACCTGACAGAAGGAGCAATTAAATTTGCAGCCCCGATGCGTTTCTATGTAAACATTCGCCCCCCGTACATCCTGTTCACTTATATCCTTCGGTATCTTTGGTAAAGTTCTGTGCTCGATGTCCGGGAGTTGCTTTGGCGGATTTATTACTATTTCCCTGTTTTCCTTGTACGCGACTCCGTCTATTTCCTCTATCGCATACCCGTTCTTCATCATCTCCACCGGTATCTCCCCTTCGCCAATAACGACCACATCACAATCCAAGTATCTGAAAACAAACTCAGGGCACTGCGAAACAGGACCTCCTACCACTATCAATCCCCCATCCTTACACTTTCTCTTCAGTTCCTGTATAGAATCTCCGATTTCAAGCAGATGCAAAGTGGAGCTGAGGCTTAAGAAGATATAATCAAATTTGCCTTCAAAATGCAAACCCTTTGAGAGCGTTACATCAATATCCACTCCCGGGCATCGTTCAAGAATTCCCGCTATCACGGATGCTCCATAGGTGTAAATTCCAGGAGATATTACAATTGCTCTTTTTCTCAACACTTTTTCTTTTTCACAAAAAACTTTTTTGCAAGCAAAAACCTTTACTAAAAACATAAGTTTCTTTGGTAAAGTTCACACTTATTATATAATCATCACAATTTATATGAACAGATATCGAATTAATGTGAAATAAGGGCGCAGAAAGCGGCATCTCATTTTTGGAAGGCTCAGCAAAACCGAAAGCCTTTTAAGTTGGGTTGGGGTATAAAGAAGGTTACCCTAAACGAAGTCATTAGGGAAAAATAAAAAAGGAGGAAAAAAAAGATATGGCCAAAGCTATAGAAGATAAGGTAGACCTATACGACGATAGAGGCAATGTACTGGCGAGCGATGTGCCGCTACAGGCGATCAGCCCTTTGAGAAATTCAGCGATACAGAAGATCGTTAGCCTTACCATGCGAACAGGGGCTGTCGACCTTGCGAAGTTGGAGAAGAAGTTAGCGACCGGTGCAATAGGCGGCAGAGGTATGATCATCCGCGGCATCGAAAGAAAATTCCCAATACTGGACAAAGCGGAAGAGATAGCGAAAGAAGTCGAGGACATGTTGCGGATTGAAGAAGATGACGACACGAGTGTGAAGCTGATAGCAGGTGGAAAGCGGATGCTGACGCAACCGCCAACAGCGAGAATCATGTGCGACTACTCTGCGGGTCTTACCTCTGCAATGGGTGCATTGACGCATGCGATAATTGACACATGCAACGTGGATATGTGGGATGCATCCTACGTGAAGGCGGCAGTATGGGGTATGTATCCTGAGGATCCGGACACGGCAGACGGCGCGGTAAAGATGCTGGTGGATATCCCGATGAAGAATGAAGGTCCGGGATTTGCACTGAGGAACATCCCGGTGAACCACTTAGCAGCGACGGTAGGAAAGAGAGCGATACAGGGCGCGGCTTTGACGATGATCCTGGAAGAGGCAGCGCAGTTCGAGATGGGTAACGCGATGGGACCTTTTGAGCGTGGACATCTGTTAGACCTCGCTTTCGAGGGACTGAATGCGAACAACCTGCTGTACAACTTGATAAAGGACAACGGAAAAGGGGTATTAGCTGATGTCGTGTACGACCTGGCGGAGAAGGCAAAGGCAGACGGTATACTGAAGGAGCAGAAGAAACTGGGTTCCGGGTTCATAGTTTACGACACGGATGACATGCAACTGTGGAATGCCTACGCATCGGCGGGAATGCTTGCCGCGGTATGCGTGAATTGTGGAGCGATGCGTGCAGGGCAGTCAGTGCCAGGGAACATATGCTATTACAATTCGCTGCTGGAACACGAGACGGGGATGCCGGGAGTGGACTACGGAATGGCACAGGGAGCGTCGGTATCGAGTTCGTTCTTCTCGCATAGTATTTATGGAGGCGGCGGACCGGGAGTATTCTACGGGAACCACATCGTTACGAGGCATGCGAAGGGGCAGTTAATACCCTGTTTCTGTGCTGCGATGTGCATAGATGCGGATACGATGTATTTCATACCCGCGAGGACGTCAGCGCTGTACGGGGAAGTACTGGGAGCGATACCGGAGTTTGCAGAGCCGATGAAAGCGGTTGCCGAAGGGGCAAAGGAGCTAATGTAAATTAAAAAGGAGGAACAAAAAAAAAATGCCACAATTTGGACCTGGAAGTAGCCATATAGCGGATAACAGAAGGAAATACATGGATCCTTCTTATACGTATGAGAAGTTGAGAGACATAGCAGAGGAAGACGTTGTGAGGTTGCTTGCACACCGTGCACCTGGGGAAGAGTACAAGAGCATTCATCCGCCATTGGAGGAGATGGAGGAGCCGGAATGCGCGGTTCGTGAGATGGTTGAGCCCACGGAAGGCGCGAAAGCAGGTGACCGAATACGATACGTGCAGTTCACCGATTCGCTGCATTTCGCACCGATAACGCCTCAACAGCGAGCATGGTCGGCGCTTAACAGGTATAGGGGGATTGATCCTGGTGTGTTGTCCGGAAGGGTAATCATAGAGGCT
>DAOUYX010000003.1 GCA_030665925.1 Methanosarcinales archaeon
CATTCCAATTTATGCTATGCAGTAACGCTACTCCTTCTTCTCTCCTTCCCGTGCTGGTGCATCCTCCTGAAAATGGTAGGACAGCTAATACTTGATATTATCGCAAGTAGAACAATTGCCGAGCCCATTGCAGTGTCTATCAAGCCGAGTTCCATTCCCACCGCAGCCACCGCAATTATCAATGACAATCTTGAAGAGAGCAAAACGCCGGCAGAAATGCTTTCTCTTAACGAATATTTGATTAGAAAAAGCAACGATGGCACCATCTTTACCACGAATGCAATTAAAAGTAGCAGTGGAACAAGATAAATCCATCCTCCCGCCAATGCCCAAAGATCAAACTGCATCCCCACGTTTATAAAGAATATGGGTATAAGGAATCCGTATCCTATTCCGTAGAGTTTCTGTTCCAGAATTGTCCCACCACGGAACAGAATGGACAGTATCACACCCGCGAGAAACGCACCCAGTATGGCTTCCACACCAACAATATCGGATAGAACGACGAATACAAGCAGCAATGCGAAAGAAGCCCTTACCCCTATCTCTGACGGTTGGTCCGATTTAAACCACTTTGAAAGTCGCTCTGGATAGTGCCAGATTGCAAGCTTACCCACGTAATACACCGCGAAAAACAGAACGAATACGAGTGCAATTAAAACCATCCCCAAGGTTATTCCCTCTTCGTAGTAAAGAGTGTGCACCGTAAGGAGCAACATGGTGGTAAAATCCGCAACAAATGCTGATATGATGATTGTCTGCCCGAATTCACTCTTTAACAGACTCTGTTCCCTTAGCGTTGGCACGATCAATCCTACTGAGGAGGTTGAAAGAACGAGTGCCATGTAGAACCCATAGCCCAGTTGATACGTCAGGAATATCGAAATTGCGAGCGTGAGGAGAAAGATAATAGTTCCGAGCACGAACAACTTTGCTCCATGAACTTCCACTTGCGAGAAATCTATCTCCATACCCACCAAGAACATCAGAAATATAAATCCAAAACTTGAGAGAAACGCTATACCCTCTTCTTCACCGGTAAAAAGCCCCAGCACACTTCTCCCGATAATGATCCCGCAGATGATCTCCCCGACCACTGCCGGAACGCCTATTCTATCAGAAAGGATGGGAATCAGGAATGCAAAGACCACTATCGCAAATAAAGGGAAATAAGGACTTATTATCATAGGCATCACACAACCGTTAGAACAGAACAGGGAGCATCGTTTACTATTTTCCTGATCATGTCTGACCTTATAACACCCGTCCCTCTCCAGGGAATCACTGCCAGTTCGTAATTCCCACTTTTCACCTCTTTTACCGCTTCTATCATTGGGTTACCTTCCACCCAATTTTCAATAATCCGTACGTTTCCTTTTTCTCCCATCTTTTTTATTCCGTCAATCAATTCGCCGGGAACAGTCTCCAAAATGAGTAAATGCAGCTCAGCTCCGCATAAATGAGCTATCCGAACCGCGTGTCTCCCGACACTCTCTGATATCTCTGACAAATCGAGAAGGGCAATAATGCGTTCGTAATACTTGAATGCCCGTGCCACAAGAACCGGGCAGGAAGCGCATTTTATTAACTTCAAAACAACACTTCGTTTAAACACTTTGTCCATGATGCCGAGTTCTTCCTGGTCTATTATCACATAATCCGGGTAATATGAGTACTCTTTTACACGGTCCATAATTATGCAGCTTGGATAATGCAGGTGCTTTTTTATAATATCCATCGGTTTTTCCTCTTCCAGCAATATCTTAAGTGGTACACCCATCCCCTTTGCTTTGGATTCCATCTCTCGATTGTCTATATCCGCAGACGATACAGCGGTGACCTCTGCCCTTGCTACGGAAGCAACTAACAAAGCTTCTTTGAACGCCTTATCCACCGTATTTTTATTCAGTATCGGAACGAGGATTTTATCAAAAGGTGTGAGAGTTTCCCCTGCGCCAAACCGCAACAGATCACCGATGAGATTTGCCACTATCTTTGTAGGGAACATGATGTACTCAATGCCCAGCTTCTGGAACCGCTCTCTATCCTCAGGATCTTCCACCCGGACAATTATCTTAGGAACACCGTGTTTCTTCGCGATAGCCGCAGCTCGATAATTGACATCGTCATTGCTCGTGAGCGAGATAAAAGCCGCGGCATCATCCAAACCCACCCGATTTAGCAATTTCTCATCACTTCCATCACCGGTGACTACCTCTACATCCGCTATTTCTGTAATTTTTTCCCGCTTTTCCGGATTTAGCTCAATAACCACCGATTCCGGCAACTGGGCCGCCAGTTCTCTCCCTACTCTCCCGCCGCCAACAATGATAGTTTTCATTTCGTTTCGATGCTTTTAGCTCGCTTGCAACAGACATAATCGGAGATCACATAACATAATTAAAAGACCGTATTTGCAGATATGATAAGAGAGGTAAGAACCAAAGGAGAACAATTTTCGCCTTTTCTAACTCCGGTTCTATCTCTCCCTGTCCTCAGCTCATCACTACGGGCGAGTTCTTTTGTAGGGTAAACGAAGCTCTTTGCCCACGCGATGCCGATAATCACCCCACCAGGAACCCCCTGCGAAGCCAGAGATTGATTGCTGCTTCCTAGAGTACGTTGTATGCCTGAAATTTCTCAAAATCTCATCTAACTTCCTCCGTTGCTCATCCAGCGAAATCTCCTTCTTACCTTCTCCATTACCTGTAACCTCGTGATAGAACTGGTCCAGGCTCTCGAAAATAGCTTTGAGCTCCTTGTCATCTACATAATGATCCACGAGTTCATCCAATTCATCATATACGTCTTCCAGTGCGTTCTTAAAGTTCTCGACACTCTTTTCCACTAAATATACTTCACAGTCGCTCAAAGTCCGCTCAAGTCTATCAAGAGTCCAACCACTTGCTAAAAGGTGCATCCTCGGATAGAATCTCTTTACATACTCTGGCTTCCGTGTCAATATGTTCCTAACGCTTACAATGCCCACGAGCACACCGTTTTCAACCACTGGCAGCCTTTTTATATGCTTCTTTGCTGCGACTTCACTTGCTTCATCTACCGAGACTTCTGCGTCTACGGTTACCAGAGGGAAAGACATTATCTCCTTTGCTTTTACCTCATTTGCCCGTTTATTTTTCAATATAGCTTTTAACACGAGGTCCCGCTCGGTAATAATTCCTGCGGGTTTGCCTTCCGATGTTATAACGACACTGCCAACTCTCAGTTCTGCCATCATCTTCGCTACTTCTATGAGAAGAGCGTTCTCATCTTCGGCGATGATTGGACGGCTCATTATCTCACGAACTTTCATATCTCCTTTTTCTTCTTTGGTACGCATATCTGTTTTATCCCTCTAATCACCCACACCTCTTTTTTAGATGCATCACTAACCATCTATAGTTACACGCAGTAAGATAAAAAATTAAGTAATACCCATTGCGCAGCAGAGGGTGTTGCAACTTTTTCGTTATGACACCGCACCTTTTGAAGAAGTGAGGCAGAAGACATTCATTTATTGGCTTTGATGATAGTTTTGAGGTCAAAAAACCGAAAAGCTTTTATATACCCACTCATTACCCAATCATAGTGATAAAAATGGCTGAACTACCTATAGCACCTGTAACCAGGATAGTGAGAAACGCAGGAGCAGAGAGAGTAAGCGAAGAGGCAAGTCAGGAATTGGTGAGGCTGTTAGAGGAATACGGCGAGAAAATAGCGAAAAAAGCCGTAAGCCTCGCTAAACACGCCGGAAGAAAGACGGTGAAAGTGGAAGACGTCTTAGAAGCAGTAGCATAAACTAAAAAGGTTACATAAAGGGGGGAAAAGAGCAAATCGCAAAATTTACCCCTTTTTATTTTTTTTATTTTTATAAATTGTGTAACGAGAAATGGTGTTAATCAACGTCGTATTGCTTGTACTCGGCTTAGTTTTACTCGCCAAGGGCTCCGATTTCTTCGTTAAATCCGCGGCATCGGTAGCACAAAAACGCGGTGTCTCAGAATTCGTTATTGGTCTCACATTAGTCGCATTGGGCACGTCAATACCAGAACTTGCCTCATCCGTAATCGCTGCTATGGAACAGCAAAGCGGCATAGTAATAGGCAATGTCGTGGGCTCGAATATCGCAAATATCGGATTAATAGTCGGACTCGGAGCACTGATAGCCAGAATAAAAACGAAACAAGAAATGCTGAGACGAGATGGCTACATCATGCTTTTTGCCGCACTGCTGTTCTACGTCTTCATCATCAACGGGACGGTCTCAAGATTGGAAGCGCTGATATTTCTGCTGTTGTACATTGCTTATACCGTGTTCCTATTCGAGACCAAGCCGAAATCCAGAGACAAATATGAATTCAAAGAATTTATCAGATATTTTTTGGGATTTAAGTACATCGCAACTATACAAAGCATAATAATCCCGAGCCTGAACAAAAACAAAAAAAAAAGTAAGAACACGCCAGAAGAAATAAAAACAAAAGAGCTATCCAAACCAGATATTATTAGAGATTTCCTCGTCCTCATCATTAGTGGTTTCGCTATTGTTGTTGGTGCAAGCTATCTGGTGAATGAAGCGATTTTTTTTGCTGATTTTTTTGACATTCCAAAAACCGTAATAGGTATCAGCCTTGTAGCACTTGGTACTTCGTTACCGGAATTAGGTGTGACAATATCGGCAGCGAGACAGGGTTACGGCAACATAGCTGTTGGCAACGTCATTGGTTCGAACATTGCAAATATATTCCTGGTTGTGGGTGTTTCGGCGATGATTTTCCCTTTATCCGTTATAAAGCCAACGATATTCTATCTCACGCCATTCATGATATTTATGAGCATTTTGCTTTTGATTTTCATAAGAAGTAACTGGGAAATAAGTCGAATAAAAGGCATAGTATTTCTTGCGTTATATGCCTTATTTTTAGCTGTTTTATTCTTCAACAAGCTAATAATAGTTTAACGCTGGGGGGGGAGATATGGCTATGAAAACGAAAAAAATCCGTGTAAATCCGAGAGTTATATAGACGCAGATTAACGCAGATTAACACAGATGGACAGGACACAGATGAAAAAAAACCAAAAAAAATCAGCGTAAATCCGTGTTAATCAGTGTCCTAAAGAGAAGGCAGTTATAACTTTATGTACAATGAAAAAGCGTAGTCAATCGAGTATAAATAATGGAGTGTGGTGGTGAGAGGAAATGGAAAACTTGTATGACGTGCTAAAAGGAATAGGACTTGAAGCGGAGAGCAAGGTAAAGGGAGAGCTTTCGGGTCCATCAGGACGGATAAAAGCACTTCTGTATGATATGTTTATGCCGTTGGCTCTTAATTTCCAAACCGAAGAGGAACGTCATCATTTTATATTCCAAAAGGGAGGCTCTATCTCTTTGTACAGGGAATTACATAACTGCCCCGACGTTGAGGTTTCAGGCGAGCATGCAGAGTTACTATTTTTATTACAAGCACGAGATAAAGAGAGATTCGAGATGGATGAACGAGCAAGGAGAATAGAGATCAGCGCATGCACCTTTAAAGGTAGGCAAGCGGTCATGAAATTACGAGGATTGTTTTTATAATTAGACCGCTCACTTGTATATGCCTCTGAACTGGATAGCCCTCACAAAATCTGTCCTGGAGACGATACCCCGCATCTCTCCATCCTCCGCCATCATGACCATCAAGCGACCCAAATTCCGAGAAGACATGAGTTTGAGCGCATCAAAGGCATCTGCATCCGGAGGGATTGAGGTTATCTCACGCTTCATAACGTCCTCGATTCTGGTAGTGGCTCGTTCCGAGGCGGGTATCTTCTGGACGTCCGAGAAGGTTACCACGCCAAGCACCGGGGAATCTATGCGTTCCTGCACCGGATAGCCCATGTGTTTTGTCTTAAACATCACATCAATCAACTGCTCGAGCGTCCAGTCTGGCGGCACGTAGATGACGTTCGGAACACGGGTCATAAGGTCCCGGACCTTAACCCCTTCCAAAGTAACCGAAACAACCGTTGCCTTCTCCTCTTCTGAGCCACCGAAGTAAATGAAAAGGGCTATAAGCAGTAACCATAATCCTCCCACGGCAAAAGTTAGCAACCCGAAAAGTCCCATAGCGAAGGCGAAGCTCTTGCCCACTGCAACTGCCCTTTTGGTTGCATCTATATACGGCATACGCGTAGCAAACGCGGCACGGAGTAGCCTTCCCCCATCCATTGGGAATGCGGGAATGAGATTGAAGAGACCAAGTAAGAGGTTGTAAAATGCAATTATACCTATCACTATGAGCGCAGCATTCTTGAACGTCGCCCCAGCCGGACTTACCGGACCGAAGAGGTAGTAAATGGCATAGGAAACGACGCCTATGCTTAGACTGAGAGCAGGACCCGCAGCCGAAATCTTCGCTTCCATTCGTGGCTCCTTTGGAATATCCTCCATCTGAGCCACGCCACCGATGACGAACAGAGTTATGCTCTTTATATTTACGCCGTAACGCTGTGCAACGACGGAGTGACTGAGTTCGTGAAATAGAAGGGTAGCGAAAAAGAGGACCGAAGCAATTGTGCTAAGTAAGTATTTGAGTCCCGTCGAAATGTTCATGCCGCCGAACCCGATCGTTATGCCAAGTATGGGGAAATCGTTAGTTGCAAATATCCAGATAACAAACAAGAGTATTATCAGGAATGACAGGTGCAGCTTTATCGGTATCCCACGGATACTACCAATTTGGATTGACCATTTCATTTATAACTTCCTCACACCATTTAATTCCAATTCTCGTATATTTAAATGTGCTACTCTTTTGTTGTTGAGTTGAAGTGAAGCCGTGAGGAGTTCGCCTCATAACGGCAACCCCAGCCATTCAAATTCTTTAATCCCCTTTTGTTCGACATTCTCCTGCGAGAGGCAAACTGTACTAACCTTCCGCAGTTCACAACCACTGCTCTATGCTCTTCTGCTGCTGCGAGCCCTTTGTTTCTTGCGATTGCGGTAAAATCTTACTCAAAATCTTACTCACACGCTCTTCTGCGAAATCATGCTCCTCGCACAGGAATTCTTTTACTCTCCGTTCATCCAGCGTTCCCCATTTCAATTCGTACGACTCGTTCACGTCTGGCTGCAAGAAGATAGCTCGAACGAGTTCGTAATTCTCTATCCCCTCTATTTCTATTTTAGATTCCGCTATCAATCTTTCGATGCGGTGATACTTTTTTATCTGTTTGAGCGCGGTCTTAACTCCCACTCCTTTAATCCCCGGATTGAAATCAGTGCCAATGAGAATTGCAATGTCTACAAGCTCTTCTCTGGTTATTCCGTGCTTCTCTGCGAGTTCTTTAAACGTAACGACTTCAAGCTGCGCCTTTCTTCGCGGAGCGCTGAGATTTCTGATCATAACGGGTGCGCCAAATAGTAAGCAATCGTAATCCTGAGAGGAAACGAGCTCTGCATCGCCCTTCTGAGCCATATAAGCTGCCTGAGCCTCCCCTTCCGCTTTCGCCTGTACACACGGGACGCCCAGATACGTTAAAAGCGTCTTCGCATCCGCTACTATCGTTGCGTCAATTCTCGTAGACGCTTGTGCAAACTTGAACGCCTCTTCAGGCGTCAGCACCTTTGCTTCTTCCCATTTCCTCCTCGCCTCGGCTCGCCGTTCAGACCGAGCTTTGATAACCACTGCTTTTAACTCTGACGGTTTACCATCAAAGACGAATACCGGTCGTATTCCCTTCTCCACGATGTTAGTCGTGCGGTATATCAGCCCTGAAAGATGAGAGGTTACTCTACCCGATGAATCCTGCAGCGGCGTTCCATCTGGCTGGCGAATGATGCTTAAGAATTGGTAAAGCGTGTTATACGCATCTATTGCAACGATCTTGCCGGAAAGAGCCTCTAAATTCGTCCCTTTCGGCTCTATTAACTCACCGATTTTTTGTATGCCCATTTTTAATATTTTTACCCCCGTTCCTCCACCTGTATAAATAGGAGCGAAGGCTTTAAAAAATCTCCTGTTTGAGGTCGAGAACTACTCCATAAGAAGTATGTGAAGGTATAACTTACTTAAATATCTTTGTAAATGGCCACCCGAGAGCATTTGATTTTTCCTTTCCAATGATAAATGCTCATAGGAACACGGCTATCACAAAAGTCGCAGTAAAAAACTCCCAAGAGTTAAGAACTTTTTGGTAATTATTTGGTAATGTCCTAAACTTCATGACACACCTTGAACATCAACAACTCCTTCCATGTCCAAACGTGATCTGTAATGCCCTCAGCCATGCACGGTGTTCTTCCTATGTTCTTCTTACCCTTCTTCGTTTTTATCGTCAACGCCGAATTAACCCTGATCAGGTTGTTGTAGCACTGATACACGTCTAAATGATTGTCCAACATCTCCTTGCACTTAGAAAAGCACAAACTTTTCCTGACCAGCCTCGAAATCCCATGTCTCAATGTTAGATTATATATCTCCACATAGACCGTGTCTATGTCTGCATCATCTACTTCACCACTGCTGTGGCTTGTACTCCTTTACCGGTGCTGTCTGTGTGCCAGATGAAGTTTTGTATCTGCCTTCTTCGCTATGTAGATCCAGCAATCGCCCTGTCTATCTGCGTCACCATCCCCCTCGTCAACTTTCTTTTGTTTTTTACGAGACATCTGATACCGTGTCGCGATGGATCTCCATTATGCGTTCAATAGCCCTTATTCCGTTTTTCTCTACCAGCAATTTGCAGATCATGATTATCTGTTCTTCTTTGATGTGTCTGTTGTAGAATACCGTTTAATTTATCTCTTCACCTGAAATATAAAATAGCTTGACTGCCTATTATATTAAAAGGAATCCTCTTGCTCTTGTCTTTTATCCAAGGATAAACTTCTCCATAATCCCTAAATGTATCATTACTCACAACTTTCAGTCCTCTATCATTTGCAAATTTCAATATCGCATCATCTGCTCTCACTTGCGCTGATTATTGGTGCATATAGTCCATCACCACAAATTAACCCGAATTTATTGTACCAAAAAATCAGTGTAAATCAGTGTAAATCTGTGTCTGAAAGTTAAAAAGACACTGATTAACGCAGATTAACACAGATAAAAGGATTATCTATATTTTCGGGTGGAATGGGTGCGATTGACTATATCCTTTCTTTTCCAGTTCCAACCTGAGTATCTCTCTATCATCTATATTCGGCTTCCCCTCCTTTTTCGCTTCCCATGCAACATTCGAGCCGTCAATAACAATCCTCTCTCTTTCGTATTGTATATTCACCGATGAGCCGTATTTATCGTCACAATTTATTTGTGGATATATCTTATCGCCAAACGAATAATTTTTTGCTAACCCTTTTCTAATATCCAAGATATCCCCATCAACTAATTCGTTAACTAAAGGAGAAAATTTATCCCATAGATTCACCCAGAACGTCATTTTAACGTCTTCTTCATGTTTCATGTTCCCTGTGGTGATAGATCCCAAACTCCACTTATCCCCCTCTTTTATCCCTCTCTCTACCGATATGACCTTAACGGTTGTATTAACAAAGAATGTCTCGTCTCGATTGGATATTAACCTTCTGATAAGTTTTTCTACATCCATACCCAGAACTTCGTTGGTCGTAACTAACAATATTTTAATTAAGTATATTCACTTAATTTGTTACTAGGAGAGATATAAAATAGATGGTGTAGGTGGAAGAAAATCATGAGCGAAACAAGACCGAGTATAAAGACATTAAAAGATGTTGGGTATAGAGTGATTTTGAAAAATGAGGATGGTACTCCGAGGTTAGTATGGAGAGGGTTTGTCAAAGAAGGGCAATATGGCAAGTTTGTCTCTATCGAGCAGCACTGGGTACGAAAGATGGAAGGCAAAAAGATAGTGGATAGCGACTTCGGACGAAAGCGTTTTAATTTCCCTTACGACAAGGATAAGGCATTCGCAATGCGGGATTCTGTCGTTGGGTTATTAGAAGATGCTTTAGGTGCCGGTGAGGGTGCCGATCTGGAGAAAGAAGTAGAAGAGGAATTCGGCGAGGAACTCGAAGGAATAGAGGGGGATTCATAGTTTCAAATCAAAAAGAATTTTCTACATAGCACTTCTGCTCGGTCGGTAAGGGTGAGATTGTAATCCGAAGGGAGACAGTTTTTATACGGAAACTTGGCAAATCGGTAATCCATCAGAACGATGATGCATCGGTCGTGCTCGCTTCTTATACCTCTGCCAGCCGCTTGCAGCACCTTTGTAACCGCGGGGTAGAGATAACCATACAGCCGTCCCTTCTCCGCTCCGTATTTACCCGTGTAATAGCCTTCTATCAGTTTAACCTCCAGCGTTGGCGGGCTCAACGGCACTCCAACGACGATAATCGCCTTCAGCGTGTTGGATTCGTAATCCAAGCCTTCGGAGAACGAACCGCCCTGCACGGCGAGTAATACCCCATTGGTAGTATCCCGTAACAGCTCGTACAACCTGTTTTTCTCTGTTTTATTCATTGCTCGCCGCTCTATCATCGCCCGTCTACTCATGTCCTCGGGCAAATACGCGGCGATGTCATTTAGAAGCGCGTAAGACGGGAAGAATACTGCCATGCCACCTTTTACGTATTTAGCCACTTCACCAATCTTCTCGGCTACCTTCCGGTACATCTCTTCGCCTCGTTCCGTGTATTTCGTTGTGAGCTCTTTTGTAACCACGATCTGCCGGTTCTCCTCTGGAAACGGCGACCTGTACTCCCGCATAAGTATCTCTTTGCCTTTGATTCGATCAGAAGTGGCGCCGAGCACGTCGGCATACATCTCTGTGGGGCATAGCGTGCCGCTCATCAGGATAGTGGAATGCACCTGAGCGAATATCGGCTCGCTTATTACCGAAGGGTCGAGCAGTTTGAAGTAAAGCGTGGGATTCTCACGCTGCGCAAGCGAGAATATCCTTATACATTTCTCCCGTGTTCGCCACCCGTCTAAGAACTCCGCCACGTTGATGATATTCCGTTGCGCCGCCTCTCGCTCCTTATTATATCTTGGGCTTTTCGTAGTTCTCGTCGAGCTATAGCGGTTCTTTTTCAATGTTTTGAGTATGCGTTTCTCTTCTGCGGAGAGTACAGAGCTTGTGTTTGTAGAGGTTGTAGCCGCTCCGTCAGTCCCGAAATCTTCGGCAATGCGTTGAAGCGTGTCTACGAACTCATCGTAACTTATTGCTTCGATTCTCCGCCTCAACACCCGCTCCATCTCTTCGAGCAGAAGATTGCGCTCCACCGGTATCTCTGCCGCTTTGGTTTTACTCGCCTTCATCGCTAATTTCGTGAATATCCGTTCCAATTCCATGAGATTGCCGTACATCTCACGGTCAATATACCTGATCTCCCGCGCCGCACTGGTTACCGTGCTCATGCGCAAGGTGTTGCTGAGATTGCTGCGTATGCGGTCTGGCAGGTTATGCGCTTCGTCAACGATTACAATAAGTTCGTCCAATCCAGCTTCTAACTTCTCCAATACCCTTTCTGCGATGTCCGGAGAAAAGAGATAGTTATAGTCGCACACGACCACATCAGCACGCGCAGCCACCTCCAACGCCGCTTTGTACGGGCATACGCCTTTACCCGTGCACCAGTTGCATAACTCCTCTACGTGCAGTATCTCATCCCGTATCCGTCGCAGCGCTTCTTCATCGTTCTTCAGGAAATAGCGGCATCGTTTATTCTTCTGCTCGGACTTGCAAAACTCGTTGAATAGCGAATAAAACTCCCGATAGATGGAGGTTGCACGTGGGCACATGGATTGCTTCGAGGTAATATCAACCGCGACGAGATTGAGATTGGCATGCTGCTTTATCAATCTGAGCGTGTCAATGGCTATTTTGTGCTGGCTGCGTTTGGACGTGAGGAAGAAGACCGTCTTTTCGTTTTCCAGCGCGTAGCGCAGGGCGGGAACGAGTGCAGCAACGGTTTTCCCTATCCCAGTCGGCGCATGTGCGATAAGGATCTTTTCGGACTCCACCGAATCCCTTACATCGTCCATAAACTCCCGTTGCCCTTCTCTTATAGACACAAATGGGAAATATGAGTCGTTCGTTTTAGTCATTTGCGGTATGTAAAAATTTACTTTTTCACGTGCCACCTTATTTTTAGGTTGTTCTCTTTTGTTTTAAATTCCATGCACGCTCAATCAAGTAAGTAAAATGGTAACAAAGACATTGATGAGATTTTTCTGCATGCACAAATGGGGTATTATGCAGAATGTTTAATAGGTAATATAGTTAAAGAAGTAATTTATAGGCACAGGGAGTACATCCTCTGTCGGGAGTTAAAAATCTTCTGAGGGGAGGTAGCCTGATTCGTTTGTCACTGACTGGAGATTGCGAAGGTACGCAAAAGGATAAAAATGAGAAAAATAGGAACTTTGTTTTTGTTGCTGGCGAGCGTTGTTTTAGTGTGCGGATGTTTAAGTACGAATAATAACGTAAAAGTGGTTGAAAACGGCGACTACGTCCGGGTGGACTACGTCGGTAAACTGGAAGACGGTACTGTTTTTGACACGTCTGTGAAGGACGTTGCGATTGAAGCGGGGACATACAATCAGAGGAGGGATTACCATCCTCTTGGATTTACGGTTGGCGCAGGTGAGATGATCCCGGGATTTGATAAGGGCGTTGTGGGTATGGCAGTAGGTGAAAATAAGACCTTAACCATCCCTCCTGAAGATGCGTACGGTGCCTACCGTGAGAATCTGGTAATAACCCGCCCGATTGAAGAATTGACTGCCGCGGGTATTACGCCTGTAGTTGGTAAGAAGATTTTCACCGCTCAGAGACAGAGGGGCACTATAAAAAGCGTCACGGATACAGAGGTTGTAATTGATTTCAATCACGAACTCGCGGGAAAAACATTGATCTTCGACGTAACGCTCGTTTCCATCGGCGAGAATAACAGCACCTGAATAATGAACTAAAAACTACGGAGATAGGAGAGAGAGGAGGAGGGAATGTGCTTGTGTCACTTACGGTAGCACGTGTAATATCTCAAATACATATCTATCATTGGCAGTCTCATTTTTCAGTTTTGACAGTATCTATTTTATATGAGGCGATATTATAGAACTTACTAAGTAAGTGGTAGTAGCGAGGAATAAGCGACTTTTATCGTAAAGGAAGCGATTTTTCGCTGCATCACGAACTAACAACCAAAAATAGAATAGGAGGCTTTGTAAGGAAGGTATGGAATATAGTGGAGAAAAGAGGGGATTTCGTGCCCCCATAGACATTGGCGAGACCTACGACGTAACGATAGAGGACGTAGGAAGAGAAGGCGATGGTATAACTCGAGTAGAGGGTTTTGTGGTTTTTGTGCCCAACACGAAGAAAGGGGATACCGTGAAGATACGGGTAACAAAAGTATCGAGGAGAGTTGGATTTGCAGAAGTAGTTGCGGAATGAAGGTTCATTACGCTTCTCATGTAAATAACTGCTTACCAAAGCAAAGCTATAGCGTTGCTATAGCTTTCCTCTTTTTATTTTTTAACAATGCGTTCTTTCTGAATGAATGGATCTAATTAATCGCACTTAAAACGGTTTTAGCCGATGACGATAGTATTGGTAGAACAATTTCTCAGCCTTTTTTATTTGACTGGGATACCGCGTTCTGAATTCGCGCATCATCTCCTCTCTCTGTGAGTTCGTTAGTCCGATCCTCAAAATCGCCAGGACTTGTTCTTTAATCGCCTCGCGCTTGCAGCTCCATTTCGGGACCTCAATGGTCATGCAGAAATCGTGCTCGGTGAATTTACTCCTCAGAATCGGCGCGATAGACCCGATAAGAATCCCATCACCGAAATCGACAAACGGGGGAACTCCGATCTTATTCACGCGCTCCGGGTCAGTTAGTCGTGCGTGGGACTGCTTTTCATAAGCGTGCAGCTCGAAATAGAAACTCGGTTTGTATTCTTGGATGAGTTGAAGCAAGTGCATACCCGCTTCGCTTCGGTAGTATTCTTCTGTTAAGACACCAATGTATTTGCTGTTTTTGACCAGACTGGGGACGATTATTACTTCTCCTGCGGATACCCCCTCCTGTGTCAACCGTTCGAGAATCGGTGCGGTGTACAGACCTTCGTCTCCGTGCAGACCGCCAACGAACAGTTTTACCGGTCCTTTTTCAGAGGAAGTAAGTCGGTATCTTCTCATGCCGTAACACTTTTTCTTTTTGGAAAAAAGAAAACCTGTGCTAAAAGAAAAAAAACTTGTTTCTTTAGTCGCGTTTCCTTTTCTGTAAAGCTGCGAAGCCTTTTGGGTAAAACTTTTCTTTAAAGTTTGTTAAAATAAATCCAGATTTTTTGTCACCTCATCTATCTCGTCCGCACGTCCCGGCCCTATTCCTAACGCAGTCACCGTTCCCGGCGGTATCTCGGTCAGTCCCGCGTCTTCTACAACTGCACACGGCAGGCCCAGCTTCTCCGCGTCATCTCTGACAGCGTAGAGCTTTTCAAGGCTCGGTACTTTCAGTGCAACCTTCTTCTGCCCTTGATTTTTCCAGTTCTTTCTATCCCGCATCGGAGCACGTTCGTAGCTCAGTATAGAAGCATGGGCGGCTTGTACTGCTGCTTTACCCTTTGACAGCTTCAAGTCCGCTCGGAGGACTATGCACTGCTTATATTCTTTTTGTGTTGCGTTGAGCATTTTTCGTCTCTCTTCCTACAACGTCGTTCCCAAATTGCGTGTCTAAAATCCTAAGCATTCATTGATATTATTTAAAAGAACTAAAAATAAAAGCACATAAAGTAATCTTATCGTATTGTAATAGCGGGGAACCAAAGAGCGCATGAAAATGGAAAAGACATACAAACCAGAGATAGTGGAGAGGAAATGGCTGGAGAGCTGGGACGATTCGCTCTATTATTTCGATGCAGCCTTGGATAAGCCGTCATACGTTATTGATACGCCACCACCGTATCCTACCGGTGATTTCCACGTAGGTAATGCCTTAAACTGGTGTTATATTGATTTTCTCGCACGGTACAAGCGAATGCGTGGTTACAATGTGATGTTTCCACAGGGCTGGGACTGCCACGGACTGCCGACTGAGGTAAAAGTAGAGGAGCGGCATGGGATCTCCAAGCGTCAGATAAACAAGCAGGAGTTCAGAGCGCTGTGCAAACAACTAACGCAGGAGAACATCGCGCAGATGAAGGGAATGATGCAGAGGCTTGGCATGTCCATAGACTGGAGCAAGGAATTCGTTACGATGGACGACCGTTACAAACGATTTACGCAACTCTCGTTTTTAAAAATGTATCACAATGGGATGATTTATCAAGCGGAGCATCCGGTGAACTGGTGTCCCCGATGCGAGACCGCAATAGCCTTTGCTGAGGTGGAGTACGAAGATCGAGACGCCTCTTTGAATTACATACTCTTCAAGAAGGTAGGAGAAGAACAAGAAGTGGAGTACGTTGAGATCGCGACTACGAGACCAGAACTGCTCGCCAGTTGTGTCGCCGTGGCGGTGCACCCAGATGACGAGCGCTACAAGGACATTGCGGGGAGAGAGCTGGTCGTACCCATATTCGAGCATACCGTAACAGTCTACGAAGATGAGAGCGTGGATCCCGCGTTCGGCACCGGCGTGGTGATGATCTGCACGTTTGGCGATCGGCAGGACGTGCGCTGGTGGAAGTTGCATAACCTCCCTTTAATAGCCTCAATAGATGAACGAGGGCGGATGACAGAAGTGGCACGAGGCTATGAAGGACTAACGGCAACAGAATGCAAAAAGAGGATAATTGAAGATTTAAATGCCCAGGGGCTGCTCAAGAAACGCGAACCGCTGCAACAAAACGTGGGTGTTTGCTGGCGGTGTAAAACGCCGATCGAGATTATTTCTACGCGGCAATGGTTTGTGCGCGTAATGCACGATGAAATAATAAAAGCGTCCGAGGCGATAACGTGGTATCCCGAGCATTTCGCCATTCGACTGAAGAATTGGGTTGACTCTATGGAATGGGACTGGTGCATCTCGCGCCAGCGGATTTTCAGCGTGCCTATTCCGATTTGGTACTGTAAGCGCTGTGGTGCCGTGAAGGTTGCCTCTGAAGACGAGCTGCCGGTTGATCCCACAATGACCAGTCCGAAGATGCCGTGTGCTAATTGCGGCGGCACCGAATTTGTAGGCGAGCAGGATGTATTGGATACTTGGATGGACTCCTCGCTAAGCGCTCTTTGGGTTGCGGGCTGGGACCTCAATGCTATGCAACCATCAGGAAAGGGAATTGAATTCCCCGTTGCACTCAGACCCCAAGGTCATGATATTATAAGGACATGGGCTTTTTACACTATCCTGCGCTCGCTCGCACTTACCCAAAAAATACCCTGGCACACGATCTTAATAAACGGAATGGTACTGGGCGAGGACGGTTATAAGATGAGCAAATCGCGGAATAACTTCATTTCGCCCAACGAGGTAATCCAAGAACACGGTGCGGACGTATTCAGGCAGTGGGCGGCAATTGGCGGTGCGGTGGGCTCGGACGTACAATTCCGATGGAAGGACATCGTAGCCGCGAGTAAATTCATGCAAAAGCTATGGAGCATTCTCAGATTCGCTATGCTGCACCTATCAGATTACCAATACGAAGAAGGCTCAGCGGTAAATCTACGCGTCATTGATAAATGGCTGCTCTCGAAACTGAACAAGCTCATCCTGTCGGTAACGGACGCAATGGAGAACTATAAGTTCGACGAGGCGATGAAGGACATACGCATATTTGCATGGAACGTGCTGGCAGATGATTACATTGAACTGGCAAAGTCGCGGTTGTATGGCCGTTCGGGCGATGAAGGAAAGGAATCCGCTAAATATGCATTGTACGAGACGCTACAGACGCTTTCTAAACTGCTTGCGCCGTTCATTCCCTTTTACGCCGAAGAGATGTATTCCTATATCAAACCGGGAAAGAGCGTGCATAAAGAGCAATGGCCGGAGGTAAAGCGGGATATGATCAATGCAGAAGCAGAGATGGAAGGTGACTTAATCGCGGATATTACCCGAGCCGTCAGGAGATACAAATCCGAGCATGGTATCCCGTTAAATGCACCGTTGGGTAAACTGGAGATATACGTGGAGGATTTGGATAGTGGAGATATGGAGAATGCAACGGCGACGAAGGTAGAACTCTGCAAAGATGTGAGTAAAATCGAAAACGATGAGAATACTCTTGATGTTAATGGCACGAAAGTGAGGATAATTAAAGAGTGAATGATAAGTGAGAGTATACATAAGTATTCGTAGCATAGGTGAGAGGATATGGTAAAAGGAAAAGGAACGAAGAAAGCGAAGAAAGAGGATAAGAAAGGCGGTGGTAAGGGAGAAGATCGTGGGCTCATGTCCTCTGCCGGATTGATGCGCTATTACGATGTTGAGGAATCCGCGGTGAAGATGTCGCCGAAGATGATACTGCTCATAGGCGTTTTTATCGGCGTTGTGATCATCGGGCTGGAGATATATTTCGGCGTCTGGCCACCGCCGTGAGTGAGGTAACTGAACAATGCAGCAGCACAGCGCGAGTATGATAGATATAAGCGAAAAAGGCGAGGTCGAGCGCGTAGCCGTAGCTTCCGGCAGGATACAACTGAAACGTAGCACGGTGGAGAAGATAACCGGCGGGACTACCAAGAAAGGTAACGTGCTTGGCTGTGCGGAAATAGCGGCGATATTAGCGGTGAAGAAGACGCCAGAAGTGATTCCTATGTGCCATCAAATAAATATCGAAACCGTAAAGGTTGAATTTGCAGTGGGTGAGACGGATATAAAAGCGTCCGTATTTGTGAAATCCGCGGGGAAAACCGGTGTGGAGATGGATGCACTTCATGGTTTATCCGTGGCGTTGCTTACGATCTGGGATATGGTGAAAGCGGAGGAGAAGGACGAAACGGGTAATTATCCACATACGAGGATAGAAGAGATACAGGTGGATAAGAAGGAGAAACGTCCGATAGGCAACTAAACTAAAATTATCATGCTGTTATTTGTTCACCGGTAAATATTCAGACTTAGGAGGAGCGAGACCTGCGATGCCTGAACATCTTGCTGCCAACGCTAGATAGACATTCACCAATCGCTCGCTTTTTGTATGAGGAAACGATCTTCTGTATCAATGCGCTCCTCCAACTATTAGTTGGTTTTGTTAGTATTTAAGCGTTTCTATTTTTCACGGCTTTGCTACTAAAGTCGAAAATTGCCTGACTTTAGGAGCAGATGATGGAGTTTAGGAGCAAGATGTGAACTTCTTACAAATGAAAAAAGAAAGAGATTTACTCCCAAATTTTATTATGTTGACCTCTTTTGATGGATTGTAATTGTTGCCCATATTGGTAACAATCCTTTAAAAACCGAAAAGCTTTTTATACATGTTACCATTATTAATACTTGAGATTGGTCCCCACGGGGGTTAATCTCCTTCAATACTTTTTGATGTGGATTATAAAGCCATTTGTTTATTTTTCTCTTCCATCAATTTGTATGCCTCTTCAACACTTAAAACCTTGATTTCCCTGGAAGGATTTAACCGCTCCACAAAGTTCATTTTTGAATATCCTTCATCATCCAGGCATATAATACAATCCCCCTTCTGTAAGGCAATCTGTTGGTTTACAAGATCTTCAAAGGATACCGATCCGCCCTTTTTCCCCGCAAAATTTAAAAGGGATTGAAAGAAATCAGTCTCCCTAACAATCTTGTTGTCTATATCCTTAGATTTATGGATAAGAATAAGTGGATGGGGGAAGTGCCGTTCGGTTTTTAAGGAATGGGGGTAGTCAGAAGCCAAATATTCGATATCCGTATCTCCAATGAATTCCGATTTGACAAATGCTGATGTTTTAGATTTTAGCTGTTCGTATATTTCTTTGGCGTCAATATGATTAACTGTTTTTCCAAGATATCCACAAATGAGATCACATAAAGAGATGCAAGGATATGTTAGATCTCCGTAAGGAACTATATTTATGTGTTCCGCTCTTTTTCCGATAAATTTCCATGCTTTAGTTATTCTTCCCGATATCCCATCCAAGGCGACATGCCCAGCAGTATCGGAGTTATTCCAATAGTACCTCCAAACAGGTATAACGGGATAATAACTCTGTAGTATTTTAAGGAAGTCGAGTCCATCTATTGGGCCTTTAAGAGTATTAACCTTTTCCAATAAGATTGTATTTGTCACATTTATTCGTTTTATATTTCCAATTTTTAATAAATTTTCTGTTAATTCTATATGTGCTTCATGTAAATCATAGGAAGGTATTAGTTTTATAATATCCTCAGTTTTTAAGACGGATCGGGGTAGAGAGATGTTATATTTATCATAAAAATTCTCCATAATTTCAAAATAATGTTCTCTAAATTCTGATTGCCTTTCGATTTCTACCGCGACTCCCGTAAGATTAACAAATTTACCTCTTCGAATTATTCCGGAATCTGCAGCAACTATACGATCGCTAAGCATATTACATAAAATATTTTCTGAGTGTTTAAGCTTTTCGGTTTTTTTCGATGGTTCCGAAACTATAAATAAAATAGCAGACCTTTTACCTTTTGTACCACTCCTGTATAATAAACTCCCCCACCTTCTTCGCACACGCTTTGACACTCATGGTTTCACTATCCACCACCACCTCTGGCTTCGTAGGTTCCTCGTAAGGCACGTTCACACCCGGCACCGTGGCTTCTTTCGCCGTTGCCTTATTATAAATACCGGAAGGCGCATATTTCGCTTTCCTCCGCCTTTCTCGTTCCATGCACGTGTCTAAAGAGCACTTCACGTGCACTTCCGCGAAATTCGGGATGGTATCACGCGCTCGTTCCCGGTATTTCCTTCTGTTCGCCGTCGCATCTATGATAACGGGCGTGCCGCACTCCACCAGAAGCTTCGCCATGTACACTAACGATGCGTACACAAGCTCTCGTTCATCGTCCGAATAAGTCGGCTGTGGCGTAATGAATTTACGTACCTCGTCGAGTTCAAGCACCTTCACGCTGGCTACGCCTCTGTATTCCAAGATAGTTCGCACTTTCTGTGCTATTACTGTTTTACCACTTCCGGGTAAGCCAGTTATCCATACTGCCCAGGTCATCTTTATAAATACTCAAGAATCTGTTTTGGGCGGCCAATTATCATCCATCCAGCCCGGGATCCTGCCACTGTCTCTCGGCCCGACCAGCACGGTCCACCCGGTAGCATCTTCACTTTCACCCGAGATCCTCGCTGCAAGGCCTGGAATGACAATTGTCTTGTGCTTCACCCTCTTTTCCACTTCATACGATTCCAGCGTCTCTTTTATTGTCTCCGCCGTGAGTTGTCCGCCCGCAACCGCAGCTTCTACTCCCATACCCTCGCTGTCCGCCACCACCAGATAGGAATCAATTTTGTTAGAGTTGAGGTCGCTCTCCACCGTATAATACGTCAACGCGAAATTAGTAGTTAGAAAAAGCGGTGAGTGCTCCGTTGGAGTGCCTACTTCCCTCAAGCCCGGCTCTACACTTACCGGACGCCGCGGGTCTGTATACACATTTTCGACGAGTGTGCGCTCCGGTATCAACGAATGCGGCTCTATCGAATGCAGAATCATTATATCTGCGTATTTTATGACTGCTATGGCTGCGAGAACAGCCTCCCAGTACGAAGCATCCAACGCATCGTCGTGAATCATCCATGCGGTCATGGGCACGGACATCAATGGATAGCCAACTCCTCTATTCCCTTCCACTATGCCCGCACGCCGTATCCGCACAAACCTGGAAAAGGTATCCGCAAGCCCATCCTCCGCCGGAGAGAACCCCGGGTCTAATACGAGATCCTCTACGCCCGCAGAAGAGAACGTCAACGCGAGACGATCGAGCGTATCGAGGTCCGGCGAGAACAACGTAACCGGAACGTTGTATCGCCTTGCAAGTCCCAGAACATCCTTCCAATTGCTTTTGTCCGCGGCGTATAGCAGTGGATTCCTATCCGCAACCTCCTTTAAACCCGCTTCCAGCACCTTCACATCGAATGAGCAAAGCACCAGCGGTAAATCGGTTTCTTCTGCCACCGCCTTCATACATGCTGCAAACGTTCGTGCATCGCCCGATACAGAACGAACCGCAATCGCATCTAAAGTCAGAAATTCGCCAACGTAAAATTTACGCCAATTCGTTATCCTACTTACCCGCGCTCTCAGTTCGCCCTCT
>DAOUYX010000122.1 GCA_030665925.1 Methanosarcinales archaeon
TTACCGGTACACGTTTAATCTTCTTTGCGTCTTCTATGTCGCGTGCATAAAGGTGTAATGAATCACTGTAATCGATTATTCTTACTATCTGGCAGTTATTTGGCTTTATCACTTCACGATTAAGCATCTCGATTATGCAGATGATATTAGATTGCCACGCGGTAAACAGATCTCTTGATCGCCATGTAAGATGGACGTCCACGTTGTTTTCAGGTATATATCGAATTTGTATCCGTTGTAAGCAGGGCGGTGAACTCCGTTGTATATCCGATGGAACGTACCAGGTAATTGCCTGGGATCTATTTGAGGTTATATTCTCTGTAATCTGGTCGGCTAAAGCGTTTTTTAATAACGTTATTTGATCAGAACTGTTAGAACTGGATGTGGGTTCGTAATGTGCCAACCGATCAAAATAAAGGTAACTGAACCGCTCATTTACGGGCTTCGATCTGTACTCTTCTAAGAATGGTCTCGTGAACTCATTACAGTATTCCTCTATTCGCCTAAATGGATACTGGGGGTGTAATTCGCGTGCTTCGATCTGATTAATTGCATTACCGGTCATACTGATCAGCATGCAGGAATCTTTTATCGGTTTTCGCTCATCACCACCACCGATAACCAGATCGGCACCATTACTGAGTACCGCATGGATTGCCTTAGCCCATGCATTATGGAAGTTCCGTTCTTCGATCAAGTGTGCAAATAGTTTCATGTGGCGTTCACTCATCAAGAGTAAGTTTTGAAGTTTGATAAGTAAGATTTGCGAGTTCTTAATTAATATATTTCCCTTGCGCTGCTTCCGTAGCAGCTCCCGATTTTCGGCATTATCGCTTTTTCAATTGATAGTTTACGGATCTTAAAATTGTTTGATAAATTGTAAAATGTTGGATCCTTTGATTTTACAAAGCTTTAAAAAAAAGAAAAATATTTTCCCCTAGTTATTTTTGACAAGAGGAAAAATCGTCCCAATCTTACTTACCAACGCATTCTCGACTAATATCTCTTCGGTCGATGTTTCTGGTAACATTCCTGACAGTAAACAGGTCTGGAACCATCTGGTTTAAATGGTACTTGACATTCTTCCCCACAGTCCGCACATGTAACCGTGTGCATCTCCCGAGGTGGGCGATCGAAACTCTGTCTTCTTCCGTCAAATTTTCCTCTCATCATATTATACCTCCATATTATAGTGGACTTTTATTACTTAAATACCCTCAAAAAGCACTGGATATTAGTTGAACTCGTCTTTGGGCTTCATTAACGTAAAACTCGTCAAACTACCCTCTTCTCACACTTCTTCCATAGCCACCGCGATTTCGGAATCGGAGTGGCGCTATGTACCCTGCTTAAGAGCTGCTATCATGTCGTTGTGTAATTATCAGCTTTTTCATAGCCGCGAAGTGTTTCGGATACATCAATCAGAAGTCTTGTGGATTTTGGGAGTTTATTAAAGTTATGGGTCTAATTTTCATTTTTTCCGTCAATACGCTTAACGATACTGTCTTTCTTGTGCTTCCATAACTTTAGACCTTAATTCTTGTGAAAGTCGTATCTATTCAGGTTCTTTAAGTTTATCTCTTTTAGCCTACGAGGGCATCAACGAAATCCTATCAATCTTAAGGGGTAATCGGGATGTTAAACTTGCAATCGTATCCTCGAGTCCTTCCAGTTATGTGAAACGAGTAGTGCAACATTTCGGGTGGTTATTTGATGTCATCGTCTGTTATCATGACACAATAAAACATAAGCCGCATCCTGCACCGTTTATTAGGTTGCAAATCGGTAAAAGATCGATGTAAGAGATTGCCGGGCTGTAGGTGACGCTCCAAAAGATATTATTGCAGCAAAGACGGCTGGTATGTACGCGGTTGCCGTACTTTGGGGATCACGTGACCACGAATCTCTGGAAAAGACAAAATCGGATGCTGTATTTGAGACAGTAGCTTCGTTTCACAAGGCGATACGTGAAAAGCTTGCTACTCCTTCTTAATCACAAAAACCTCTTTTCCTTCTTTCTTGATTTCAAATGCAACATCCAGGAATTTCTGCGTGATGTACATGTTGGTTTCAAGATGCTTTGTCACTTCACGTACTTTTATCTCAGATTTACCACCTGCAAGAGCGATATAAGGAACGAGCTGATCTGCCAAGTGGACGTCAACCGTCGCAGCCGATTCTAATTCTGTTACGATGTTTCTCGCGGCTTCTTCACCAACGAGTTCCGCCCTTTTGCCTCGTTCGCCCAATGCGCTACCACTTTTGTAGCCCCGCCACAGAGTTATGCCGCAGCCCGTCGTCCACTTGCCTCGCTCTTCTATTTCCGTTTTTACCTTTGTATCGTAGCCTGCTTCATTCAGAACTTTTTCGGCTGCTTTTGCTTGCCGCTCTGCGACATGCGCGGGAAGCCCGCAGGAATGTGAAACGCCCCTTACGATTCCTTCTTCTCCGCCTTTTGTTAAAACAAATCCTTTCATGTGCTGTGCCGGACTCACGTGCACGGTTACTAACCCCCCACCCTTTGGGTAATAACCTCTCCGCTTCACATCGAGATGTACCTCACAGCCCATCTCACGAAGCGCATTGAGAAACACGTTCGTGTGAAAATCCATTGGTGGTGACCAGCTCACATCAGTGCCACCTTTTATACTCACCGTCGTATCGCGATCCGCAAAGAGCGCAACGGGAATGAGACATTGTAATAGTAACGTTATGCTGCCCGCGGTGCCTATGTCTATTTCGCCTTCAAAGCCTTTAAGTGTCGCCGGCGAGAATTGTAACCGTGTAGACCGCAACTCCAACCCTTCGGTGTGACCCCCAGATAACTGCTCTACCGCTTTCACCGCGTGCACGTGCTGTGCGGAAAGCCCTGGTTTTGGTCTGTTCGCCCGGATGTTCGTTATTTCCACTTCTTTTCCGGTTATCGCCGCAAGTGCGATTGCAGTTCTTATTATCTGCCCGCCGCCTTCACCGACTGAGCCGTCTATTTCGAGCATGCTTTTAAAAGAAATAACTGTTACTAAGGAAGCTTGGTTGTCACTTCGCAGCCGTCCTTTTGCACGATTACCGTGTGCTCCGTTTGCGAGACCAATCCGCCACCTTCTTCTCGTAACACGGGGTACTCCCGTAGCGCGCCCGAGTTTCTTAACGTTCTGAGTGCCAAGTCGAGCCGCTCTCTTGGCAGCCATCGCTTGGCGAACGGCAACCCCTGATACTCCCCTATTGCCTTCAACAGCTTTTTTGCCTCGATCACCCGAACCGGTTTTGCTTTTATGAGGCTGAAGATCTCCGCAGTGCCGTGCTCTGCTATTTTTCCCGCACCACCGGTGACGAACGGCTCTATCGCAACAACATCGTTCTCCTTTAATACCGCGCCGTGCTCATACCGTACGTTAGGAATCGTGGGTGGAGTATGTGCATTGTATCGTGCGAGACCGTGCCCGGAGAGATTAACGACCGGCTTGTAGCCCCGCTCTCTTATGGTATGCTCGATTACCTCGCCTATCTCAATAGTGCTCACGCCATCACGAATGATCTTTATCGCCGCGTTTAACGCCGCTTCTGATGCTTTCACCAGTTCCGCGTTCTCACCGCTTAGATCCACGGTCACTGCGCTGTCCGCAATGTAACCGTCTACATGAACCCCAAGGTCTATCTTCACGATGTCCTTGCCAAAGACCGTCTCGTCGTCTATCGAAGGCGTAGCATGTGCCGCTTCCTCGTTCCGAGAGATATTGCAGGGAAACGCAGGTTCTCCGCCCTTTTCCCTCGTGCTCTGCTCCACGAATTCCGCAACCTCCAACAGTAACGCTCCTTCCTTTACTTTCGCTACCGCTCCTTCTCGCACCTCTGTCAGAATCCTACCAGCTTCTCTATACTTATCTAATACGAGTTCTATTTCTTCTTCCATTTTTTTTTAAAACCCCAATTGTTTTTTTATTCTACGTTACACAGTAACAGAATTTATTGACATAAGCCAACATTCATGTTGCTCCTGATTTTTTACGCACTTCCTCTTCGAGGTCAACGCCCTTAAATACCGTATAGAGCGAGCGGAGATAAGGGTCATAGCTCTCCAACTTCGTTACTATTACGCTCTTTTGTTTGGTTACGAGCATTTTTCCCGATTCCCGCTATAGTATAATAAGATAGTATCTCATTACTCTAATAATTAACCACTGGGCGCCCAAGAGCTGTTTAGGCATAAAAGTTCAAAGGCAGCGGAAATATATAACCCTGTGAGTGATAGGGATATAGGTAAGATTAAAAGTCCGTTGGATAGCTTACGGATAAGAGGAGGGGATGATGCTTGAAGATGGAAAAGTTCGATCAGAGGAATGTATATGCGAACCATGTTTGGATATACCACGTTAAGTGAAATCGTGGTGAAAGGCTCTAATAACAGGAATATAAGGTATAGGCACACCTATATTGACATAGAAAAATCAAAAAGAACTACTTTCGCTTACCCCCTTCAAGCACATATATATATTAAGAACGGATAGGGCGAAATATGAACATCTCACGTCATACAATAGAAAATGTAAGACCTTCCTCACCAGCACCAGGTAGAACTATTGTTAATTCTATTAAACCATGGGCTGAAAGAATTTTACAAACATCTATTGAAATGAACAGAAGAGCTAAAAGTTTGTTATAATCAACCAGATACTACACACATGAGCCTCCTCTCATACTCATTTGGAGATAGAGCATCCAATCCTTGATGCGGAGCACGCATCATTGTATGCAGAGATAACCCCTTCCAGAACCCTCATCAATTCCTCTACATCCTCCCATTCCCTCTCTGCCAGCATCTCTTTTAATCTTTCTATAAATCTCTCAGCAATTCCATTTGTAGCAGGTCTATGTCGTGTAGTCCTCACGTGCACAACTTTTTACTATCCTCCTGCTTATCTTCCTTATTATTCCTCATCAAGACATAGGCATCCATCTTTTCGTCGTAACTCCATAACAAAAAATGTTATATATGATTAAACATAATTAGATAAAATGAGGTACGTTCGAGTGTCCT
>DAOUYX010000024.1 GCA_030665925.1 Methanosarcinales archaeon
GTAGGGCACGACGAGGTGGTGAAACGGCTACTGGGATTTGTCAAGGAGAAAACGATACCAAATCTCGTGCTCTGGGGTCCAAAAGGAACCGGTAAGACATCCCTAGCTTATGCCTTAGCGAGGGAGCTCTACGGTGAGTTCTACGATGAGAACATCATGCACATCGAAACGGCAGATTTCGTTGCGCAGGGTAAAAAATGGTTGAAAGAGAACAAACGATTTAAATTCTTTTATAACGAGCAGAAATCTGCGCTCGTCATTTTTAAGGAGATGATACGGGAATATGCAGCGCTGGCACCCATAAATGCCCCGTTCAAACTATTATTTTTCAGTAATGCCGATTTACTTCCTATAAATGCACAGCAAGCGTTACGAAGGATTATGGAACGGAGCAACAAGACCTGTAGATTCATCTTCTCTACCACGAAACCTGCAGGTATCATCCCTGCTCTACGGTCTCGATGCTTGAACCTTCACTTCGGGTCGTTAGATAAAAGCGGTGCGATGGAACTATTGATACGGTCAATAGCTGATGAGGAAGGGGTTAACATTACAGATCGAGGTTTAAAAACGCTCAAGAACTATGCGCGGGGAGATGCTGGCGCTGCGATAACTATACTGGAAGCAGCAGCATCAGCGGCCTCGTCAACACCAACGATTGATGAACAAAAGATAGAAGACGTTGCGCACAATGCGTTTTTTCAAAGACAGAAAGCAGAGGAGTTGATCGATTTGGCATTCAGGGGACGACATAAAGATCTGAGGGCGCGATTAGAATTTTTAATGCGAGAAGAGCGCATAGGCGGAAAAGAACTTCTGGTTGAGATACACGAAGCGTTGCGAAGGAAGATGCAGATGACGAAAGATGAATCGAGCCTATTCGCACGGATTGTGGTATACGAAGGCGACGCGGATTTAAATCTATGCACTTCTTTTAATTCTATGATACATGTAGAAGAAATGTTCACGAAGATGTCACAGGCGGTGGGACACAGGTTCTTGTAATTGCCGGATAACGAGGTAAGACACAGATTAACGCAGATTAACACAGATGAAAAGATTAATGCCGTTAAAAAAGGCTTAGCCACCAAAAGAATAAATCAGTGTAAATCTGTGTCCTAAACAGAAGGAAGCTACTTTATATACAGTACTTAGAAAAGGAAAAAAATGGCGTCAACGGCAAAATTCTGGCGGGAGCAAGAATCGCGGTATAACTTGGAAGGCACGCACTGCTCGAATTGCGGAAGTTTCTTCTTTCCTCCGCGTTCTGTCTGCCCGCACTGCAGGCGAAAAGGAACCATTGAGCTGTATAAATTCAAGGGCACTGGCGAGGTAGTTACCTATACGACCGTTTATCAAGCGCCGAAGAGTCGTAACCGACAAACGCCGTACACCTTAGCGATTATCAAGCTTGATGAGGGCCCTCGTATGCTTTCTGAAGTGATATGCGAGCCTGAAGCGATGAGCACCGGGATGCGCGTTCGTGCAGTGTTCAGGAAATTAGGGGAAGAAGGTGAACGGGGAATAATTTACTACGGGACGAAGTTTGTGCCTGCGTAGAGAAAAAAAATAAAGAGAGAAGATTTTCACACCCTATAACTAACTTGACATTGTCAGATTAACCGCGGAGCTCACGGAGAACGCAGAGAGTGCCGAAGATGATGTAGCCCCATCATAAATTCATATATTTCCTCTGCGAACTCAGCGTTCTCTGCGGCAAATTTGAAATGTGGCAAAGTCAAGCTAAAATGTCATCTGCGTTCTTACTCTAATAGAAGATATTGCTTTAAGTTTATAATCTTCGAGTAATACCGGCTGCACACTCTCTTCCGGTACGCTGAGCGAGATCTCCTTCGTCCGCCCGTATCTGCCACGGCTCACAATCACCGCATTTATCAAGCCCAGAATGTCCAATTCCGAGACGAAATCGGTGACACGCCGCTGCGTTAACGCATCCATGCCCAATTGGTTGCACAATTTACGGTACATGTTGTAGACTTCGCCGCTGGAGAACCGCCTTTTGCTCCGCTCTCTGCTTAAAACGAGCACGCTGCTAAGCACGATCTTTGATTGCAGCGGTAGTGTCTTCACCACTTCCGCCACCCGGTTCACCTCTAACTTCTCACTCGCAAGCCGCACGTGCTCCTCACTCACTTTTTTGGAGCCCGAACGTTCTGCTATCTCGCCCGATACCCGAAGCAGATCAAGAGCACGCCGTGCATCGCCATGCTCAGAAGCTGCGAGTGCTGCGCATAGCGGTATCACCGCATCGCCAAGCGCAGAATCGTTAAACGCCTTCTCCACCCTTGCATACAGAATATCCTTCAACTGCTCCGCATTATACGGCGAGAATATTATCTCCTCCTCGCCCAACGACGACTGCACTCGCGGGTCCAGGAGGTCCGTGAAGGTGAGATCGTTCGAAATCCCTATCAAGCTCACTCGAGCATTATTTAACTCGCCGTTTATCCGCGACAGGTTATACAACGCTTCGTCTCCCTTACTCGCTAACTTGTCCACCTCGTCCAATACCACGATTACGCATCGTTCCTCAGCATCTATACCCTTCTTGAACTCCGAATACACCATGTCCGTCGGCCAGCCGATCATCGGAACGCGCTTGTTGAACACCCGTGCGAGATAAGCGAAAATACGATACTGCGTGTCAAATACCTCGCTGTTGATGTACAGCAGAGAGCAATTGCTACCCCTCTTCCGCGCCATATCCTCCAATTCGTTGCTCACGTATTTCACCGTCGAGGTCTTGCCCGTCCCCGTCTTGCCGTAGATCAATATATTGGAGGGCGTCTCACCCTTTAACGCTGCAGAGAGTATATCAGCCAAACCTTTTATTTGCTCCGTCCGATGCGGTAGCTTTTCCGGGATATAAGTGGGGCGAAGCACTTCCTTATCTGCGAATATCCGACTACCGCTTATCAGGTCCTCAAACAGGTTATCCATCGCTTATCTCAGCTCCACCCCCATCTCGAAAAAGAAGTATCTCAATGTAAGCAATTAAAACTATCCTTATATATCAGTTGCGATAACAGTTGCGGATAGGTTTCAAGTGGAGGTTAACGGGAGAAGATATGATGGACTTCTCTTGCTTACCTATCCAAAACACCTTCTTTCAGACTATTCTCCGACTAAAAAGACAGAGTTTTATTAAAGAAGTGACATACTGTTAAAGCGTGTGGAAATGAAAGAAGAAATAGACTTCTCTGCGTTCTCTCCTACTGATTATCGGTATGCCGTGGCTGAATTAAGGGATTATCTCTCGGATGAAGCTTACGTGCGGTATAAAGCGAAAATCGAAGCGGCTGTTGTGCAAGTGTTTGAGAAGCGGAGCATGTTAAAGCAAGATTTATGCGCTGAGATAGTAGAAGCAGCGTCAAACGTAACAGCAGCAGAGGTGTACGAAGAGGAGCAGAAGACACGGCACGACATTCGGGCGCTGGTTAACGTAGTACGAAGTAAAGTAAGCGATGAGGCGAAACCATTCGTGCATCTTGGTGCAACGTCTTACGATGTGGTGGATACCGCGAATGCGCTCAGGTATAAAGATGCGGTGCTGAACGTCATCATTCCGGATATGCTCGCATTGGAGCGAACATGGATAGAGCTGGCACGGCGTGAAAAAAACACCGTGCAAATAGGGCGGACGCATGGGCAGTATGCCGAGCCGATTACTTTTGGATTCGCAATTGCGCAGTATGTAAATCGGTGGGGTTCGCAGATACTAAAGACGAAAGAAGCGAGTAAAAACCTCGTTGGTAAATTCTCTGGTGCGGTCGGTGCGTATAATGCAACATCTTTGGTGGTTGACGACCCCGAGGAATTTGAACGCGAGGTGCTCGCGGTGCTTAACATCAAACCCGCGGCAATATCCACGCAGATTGTACCTCCTGAGCCAATGTCCGATTTCGGGCATTCGATTATAAGCAGTTTCTCGGTCTTAGCGAATTTCTGCGATGACATGCGTCATCTGCAGCGAAGTGAGATAGGGGAGGTGATGGAACGAGTGGTGGCGGATCAGGTAGGGTCGTCAACGATGCCACACAAAAGAAACCCAATTGGGTTTGAAAATGTGAAAAGCCTGTGGAAGAAATTCATGCCGCACGTCGTAACGATGCACCTCGACCAGATTTCTGAACATCAACGGGACCTTACGAATTCAGCATCGCAGCGCTATACGCAGGAGCTATTAGTGGTTTTTGATTACTGCGTGCGAAGGCTGAAGAGCATTTCAGAGCGGTTAGAAGTGGATAGAGCGAGGATGCAGGAGAATTTTATGCGAGCAAAGGATAATGTTATTGCTGAACCGTTATACATCCTTCTTTCTTATTACGGGCATCCAGATGCACACGAATACGTTAGAAGGAAGAGTTTTCAAGCTTACAAAGAGAATAAATCGTTAAAAGAGCTCATTGCAAGTGATGAAGAGATTTTACTGTATTTAGAAAAATTCACGAGCAAGCAGCGGGAGCGGGTTTTCGATGTCGAGAAATATACAGGAATAGCGGCAGAGAAAGCAGAGAGGGTTGCGAGTTATTGGGAAGGGGTTTTAAAGGATTTGTAAAGGGGGAAAAGCAGACACAACGGAGCAAAGAAAATGAAAGGAAAGGAGGTGTAGAACTCTTAAAATTTAGGTGCTCTGCTCTTTTATTTTTTATTCTGATTAAATTGATCTTCGCCAGAGGCTTTTTAAAAACATGAACTACAAATACCTCGCAAAAGAAAACATCATACCGCTGCATAAAAAGATTATTGAAGCTACGGGTGGTGAAAAGGGAATGCTAAAATTCAGCCGTGCAGGGATTTTGTCGCGAGGGATTTTTTATTGCAAGGTTATAATATCACTTAAACCTCAGCAATCCTCCCACACCGCCAAGTTCATCTAATCCGAGATTATCTCCCACAAACTCAATTTTTGTGTCCGTTCTTTTGGCAAACTCAATGATTTCTTCAATAACATCAACCTCTGATGTTCTGCTGCCGCAATACGGACATTTGTCCTTTAGACCAGAATCAACAGTCTGACATTTCTCACAAATCCAGCCCCTTATTTTATAACCTTTACTTACTAACAGCAACTCTATCTGACCATTTATCACCGCTTCCCCTGTTTCTTTTAAACCATGAACGGCAAGACCGTTTCTCAGTATTTCAGCACTCAATCTGCTCACATTTCTCTCGCTTGTTTCTTTTTCATCCTCTAAGACGATTTCCTCAGCCTTCGAGACAAGCCTACCTTCAGCCTCGTCAAAATCCATATCAATTATATCTACAATCTTAGACTTAATATGAGGTGGCAGGATATTTTCGAATATTATTTTCGCATTACCAGAACCTGCAATAATAATTTTGACTACCTCATCCTTCGAGAACAATTTTTCCACATCCTCTGCGACATCCTTGAGGAAATGATCAATCGCACCCTTTCTTAGTCTCTGAAAACGCGCCTGAGACATCCCACCCTTTTTATGCTTGTTTATAATATCATTTGCTTTTTTCTTTTTATATCCCACTTTGCCTGAGGAAACAACATAGATTTTTGCTCTCTGGCTATCCAGAAGAACAAGTCCGAATGCTTCATATTCATCAACCAGTCTTGCAAGGGGTCTGATATATGGTGATGTATCCACAATCAGCAGGTTTTCAACGAGCACCCCTAATTTGTATACTCTAAAAAAGTTGTGGATTTTTGATGCAAACATAGCGAGTCCTTTCTGCCCTTTTTCTCTGCCGCTTTTATTCAAATATTCCTCTATCATTTGCATTGTTTTCTCAAAATTCTCTGACAATTCCATATCTTCTTTCAGAACAGATTTGCAGGTGTTTTTTCTTCTTCCAACAAATTTGTTGTCCAAGGTATCTATATCCAGATAAAGGCTGATAAACGAATCCCTGTTTTCGGAATCATAAACCTCTGAGAGTTCCTTGATGTCTGTGTTTTTTAGGTTTGTGAGCATAGTTTAATAAGAGGCTTTTGAGTATTTATTATTAACCTTCTAAGGAATGTTAAAGATGAATAACGTTTATCTATCTTGAAAAACATGCTAAAAAACACAGGAAGACTCGTCCTTCATTCAGGGCGGGGTTTGTGACTTTTAGGGTAAACTCTGTATGCTACGTGTTGAGTAATCAGACCTAAACCATCCTCAGCGGAAGATAAAAGAAAATAACCGCCAGTATCATCAGCACTATCGCTAAAATCATTACTACTTTCAATGCGCCAATGTCAGTGCCAAATATAATTGGGATCGGTCCGATCATAATAACGCCACCGCCCTGCACGCCTGCTTCTGACTCTTCCGTTCCCACGCCTCCCGTCTTCCAGGACTGATACGCCGTGCTGAATATCCCTGTGAGGATAACCAGGATTCCTATGAGCACAATCAAGAACCCAACGGTAATTAGTTTCATCGGCTTTTATTTAGCTACTTATTATATCCTTTGTCATCACGTTTGTTAAATTGTAATTTAATTTAATTAAAAGCGGAGGTTGAAAGAATGGTGGAAATCTGTAAATTCCCGTACATAAATGAGACGGCAGAGAACGTGCAAAGCATCAGCGAAAAAGAAGTCAGAAGCCTGCTCGATAATTTGAGGGACGCAGAGTGCCTCATTCTCGCAGCAGAGGGACGGTCTAAAGCCGCTCTTCACATAGGAATCGGGCAGATAAAAAGAGAAGTGAAATTAGTAGAAGACCTCGATTTCCCGGGGCGGAACCTTCTGGAAGCGGTGCCGGTACTCAAGAAGCGATACGATAAAATCGCATTAGTTATCAATTCGAGCAGCGGAAAAACCACCACGCCAAAAGAAACCGCAAAAGAGCTGGCGGGTTATATCAACAAAAGAGACCACGATAAGCAGTTTTCCATTGACGTCGTTACTTCCAGATCGTACTCCTCGATTGGCAGAATCGGTAAAAAGTACGGGACGATGCTCAAACTCTGCGGCCCTAAATACAAAGCTAAAACTACTGATTGGGTTATCAAGCAAGGAATAATGAACGACGTTTATGAGCTGGGAAGTTTGGTGCTATTCCAAAAGATCAAAGAAGCGATAAATGAAGGCAGAGATCATCAGTGGGTGATAAAAGAGATGAACGAAGAGATGGAAACGGCAGGGAGAACAATTGACCGTTACGTTGATTCCGCGGTCTACCAGAGTGCAGTGGAAAAGATGAGCACTCGAAGCCATACGACCCTTGGGGGACGGGGACCGGCGAAAAACGTAGCTGAAATGACGGTAATCAGGTTACAACACGTGAAAAGAGCAATGGGAGATCAAGCATATTTATCCGGTGAATTAGCGCCCAAGCCCCGACACGGAGACAGTCTTCTACTGGTATCCTGGAGTGGAGAAGACAAGCCCCTTCTCGCGTGGCGAAGAGAGTACGCGGCATCAGGAGCGGATACCTTTTCAATTGTGGGGAACAAATCGCCCCTTTCTGAAGCAACCGACAGCATTGTCATCGAGAGTCCCGCCAGCCAATTTTATCTCCAGGCTGCGTTCCTTCTCAGTCCACTGCCGCTATTGCTGGTCTCGAAATTGAAGAAGTATGGCTTTAAACTCCCGCCTGAGATCATGGGCTGGTATCACAGCTCAACCGAATAACTTGCACTCATTCATCCGCACGTCTTCAGCATGCCTCTCGCCGCGAGTATGCCCGTAGCCGCTGCATTAACAATGTCGCGTGATAATCCCGTACCGTCACCAGCGGCAAAAAGATTCTTCACCGTTGTCTCCATATTCCTGTCCACTTTTGTCCGCATTGCGTAGAACTTTATCTCCGGCGCATAGAGCAACGTTGAATCCGAAGCAACACCGGGTATAATCTCATTCAGCTTCTCCAACCCTTCTATAATGTCCATCGTGATCCGATGCGGCAAAGCCATGGAAATATCGCCCGGTGTAACATCGGTCAGCGTATTCCGCACTAAATTCCGCTTTATACTCCCCCATGACGACCTTCTACCTCGTCTCAGGTCGCCCATTCGCTGTAAGATCGGCTTCCCTCCGCCTATTGTAGTCGCCAACTTGGCTATCGACCGCCCGTACCGCGTGGTATTTTCAACCGGTTTTGTCAGCCCCACGCGCACGAGGAAAGCGAAATTAGTGTTCTCTGACTTTTTAGTCTTCATTGAATGCCCGTTTACACCGATAAAATCATCATACTCTTCCTTAACGACAAATCCGTGCTCATTAGTACAGAACGTCCGTGTAAAATCATCATAGCGCTTTGTTCTGATATGAAACTTTGGGTCGCGGTTTATCCTTGTCACAGGATTCATGGTTATCGCCGGCACCTCCACCCGTACGCCAACGTCTATATCCTCATATTCCGCGTCGATCCCATGCTTTTTTATCATCTCATCTACCCAGGTCGCACCTATTCTCCCCGGCGCTAAGAGGGTGCATCCGCCTTTTATTGTATCACCCGTATCTGTTATCACGCCGGTACACACCTTCGTCCCTTTTTCTCCATCTTCTATAAGCAGGTCAACAACACTCGTATTAAGCATAAATTCAATGCCATGCTCCACCAAATCATCTTTAAACGCTTTTATCACCGCTTTTGTTTTATCTGACCCTATATGCCTTTGATTGATTTCTATGAAACTCGCACCAACCGAAGCTGCTCGCCTCTTCAACTTCTCTATATCCTCATCAGTACCATTATACAGCTCGTCCGGCATGCCGTGTTCAAGAAACACACGGTCAACTTCCTTCACGAGCTGCCACGCTGTTGCATGATCGCAGAATTCGGCAAGGTCACCGCCTATATCAGGTCTGAGGTTGAGCGTGCCATCGGACCAGGTCCCGGCACCACCCACGCCACACATTATATTACATTCCTTACAGTGCTGACAATAACCAACCTCTTCTATAAAGCAATGTCTCTCCTCTACGTCCTTGCCCTTCTCTATCACCAAAACCCTTTTCTTCTGCCCCTCACGTCCTGCCAATTTTAATTCATGCGCAGCAAATAAGCCCGCAGGGCCTGCACCCACAATAATGAGATCGTAATAATCCTTTTTCATCGTTCAGTCCATTCGTTCCGTTCGATCAACGAGCCGGGAGGGATTTGAACCCCCGACGGGCAGGTTAAGAGCCTGCTGCTCTACCTTTCTGAGCTACCGGCCCAACAGTATTTACTTTACACGCACTGCTATTTAAAATTTAGTGCATCAGGTTATTATAGTTTTATTTAGTGGGCAGTAAAGAAGAGGATTAAGAGATTTATCAAATCAAAAATCAAGCAAAGAAAGCTGTTCTCTCCCTGGCTCGTACTCTACCATCGTTTCTTGCACTCTTTCTTGCGCTTCCTCACTTGCACCTGTTTTTAGCTCGATAACTCCATACTTGCCGCCGCCACCCGGCAGTATCCGTATTTTACTCTCTCTAAATGCTCTTATTGCCTCTAACACACGAATACGGTCATCCGAATTGGAATCAAAATGAGCACCTTTAATAGAATCCATCGAAGCGTCTATCAAGACGGTAACCTCAGAGCCAAATTCAGCTAACAGCGCCTCCCAGAGCTTTTGTACCGCTTTTGAACCCGGTGATTTATGCACTGCTAACCCTATCACTTCAGCCAGTGGTATCAAGTGCAGATAAGGGGGGCGATGCTTGGGGTGCGCACCATCGCAATCCGCAAGCTCGTTTACCCTGTCTCGTACACCTTTCTTTATCAGACCGCCGCAGCCACATCTCCATCTTCTTGTAATCGCCTCGTTAAGCGAATAATGCGTATAGCACCTGATGCACGCACTTTCATTGTACTTTCCCTCCTGTGGCGGGAATCCAACATTAAGCACGGGCTTCCTACCTCGCTCTCGCTTTATCGCCGCTTTTAACTCGTCAAAGCTTACGTCCTCCACTTGAAACCTGTTAAACTCTCTCGCCAGTCGAATGGGGTAGGGTGAATGTGCATCCGAGTTCGTCAAGAACGTAAGATCACGCAATTCTCCTATTCGATCTGCATACGACGAATCTGCACTCAACCCCAATTCCACGAAGGAAACATAGCCTGCCATATCGCCGTAGCACTCCTTCAGCGAATTATGATATGCGTACAAAGCAGTCCAGGGCGTGAACACATGACAAGGCCCTATAAGAGCTTCTGCATCCCTTGCACGTTCTGCTATTTCCGCTCCACTCAGTCTCAGCGAAGGTCTGCCATCAGAATCAATATCCCGTGAATACGCTCTAAACGACTCGTATAACTCCTCTGCTTTCGAAATCGAAGGCACGATGAGTAGATGGTGCACTCGCCTTGTATCCTCCACCTCTACGGTAAGCACGAAATTAGTGTTTGTTGCATGTGTTGTGCCTTCATCTTTGGGTTTGAAATAAAAAATGCCATCTCTCTCTTCCAGCTCCCGTATGCTCTGCAACCATCTTGGATGTAAACAATCACCCGTGCCAAGGAGCGGTATCCCTTTTTTTGAAGCTTCCGTAGCCAGGGTGGGTAAATCCATACGGGGCGAAGTCGCAGCCGAATAATGCGAATGGATATGCAAATCGGCGTTAATTATCATTTTCCAGTAGCGGGGGATGGATTCGAACCACCGATCTCCGGGTTATGAGCCCGACGGGATCTCCTAACTACCCTACCCCGCTCTCATTGAACACTTGCATGTATATATCAGAGAAGAGCTCCTATAATAATAAGTTTCAAATATCAAAAAGGGATTTTAGAAAAATAAAGTTGCCAAAAGGAGCTTTATTACGATGGCGGTAGTGCGTACAGGACGCATATAAACCCAAAAACACCGCATCCCGGGAGTCCGTAGAGAAGATAAAAAGTTATGACTATAGTTCTCCCTTAATCCATCATTCTTCATGACGTCATCTTATTTGCCATACGAGATTTGTTATTTGCATTTTGCGTAGTATAACGCAGGAATATTGCCTGACCTAAGCAAGGTTTTTATATACATAGTTCAAACAAGGATACATGATAAAGATAGAAGAGGAGTTAGTGAAGGATGCGCACGTGCTCTTACATCCTATACGGTTTAGGATTATAGAGCTGCTTATGGAGAACCCGTTGCACATAAATGGGATAAGCAAAGCGATGGGCGAAGAAAGGCGACTTATATCGTACCATCTGCTAACGCTGGAAGAGCATGGATTCGTGAACAGTAAGTACGAGATTTCGGAAGCGCCGAAGTCGAAGGGCAAAGCGATAAGGAAATACTGGGTGACCGACAAAGTGGAGAAAGTGATTTCAGAGCTGAAAAAGATTTAAGTACGTCGGGATTTATCACCGCCGAGAGCGCAGAGACCACAGAGTTTTTAGACGGTTTCGCTCATTGCTCAGGGTTTCTGATGCTTCTGCGTGCTCTGCGTACTCTGCGGTAAGGGGGGGAAATTATCTTCCTCCTACACCCCTTACGTAGAGGGGTATCTTTGGCATGAACCTTGCAAAATGCAGGATAATCGGCGTTTTTAACAACGAAAAATCAGTGGAGCTTGTGCTAAAAGGTTTAGAAGCGCTAAAAAATCGAGAAGATGTAGATTTCTGGATTTGCACGGAGAATGCCGATTGTTGTTCAAAAGACGTGCACGAATTAAAACAGAAGGTGAATCAGAGCAGTAGAAATTGTATTGCGTGTTCTTCTTGCTGTAAAACCACCATTTCAAGAAGACGGTTAGGAAACGAGTTTGTAGCAGATGCCGAACTGTACAACGTGGATGAGGTAAAAGAAAAGTACCATATTGAAGGCGAAAACAGCTATGAAATGCTATCGAGATTGATAGATCGCTTTTTCCTGGAAAGTGTGCTAAACGAAGATTATTCCTCTTTAAACGAGATAGACGGGGCGTATGCATTTGCGTATTGGATACGTGGAGACGCGAATGGTGATGATTTGTTGTACATCGCTCGTGATATACTTGGATTGAGACCCGTTTGCTTCGTGCATACCACCGATGGATTTGCGTTTGCTTCTGAGAAAAAGGCATTAGAAGCGATGGGGTATCCACATGCGATCGAGCTTGATCCGAGAGTTCTCTTAAAATATAATGTCAAAGAAGACCGCTTGAAGTTCGCGAACCGGGATTTCTTTCCCGTTGTACCAGAGCTAACGGAGGGGAAGGACAAGATAAGCGAAGAATTGCTAACCTTGCTGCGAGCAAGTATTTCGAGGATGATCCCACGGGAGGAGCGGTTTGGTGTGCTCTTCTCCGGTGGTCTGGATTCCACGCTTATCGCTTACCTCTGCAAGGATTTGAACGCTGATTTCGTCTGCTATACCGTAGCGGTTGACGATCCGGTGATGAAGGAAGCGGAAGATTTGGTATATGCGAAGCGCATAGCTGCGGATCTGGGGTTGGCATTGAGAATAAAAAAGTTGAGTGTTGAGGATGTCGAGACATATCTCAAAGAAGTTGTTCCGCTGATTGACGATACGAACGGCGTTAAGATAAGCGTGGCTGTGCCGATATACGCAGCGTGCGAGATGGCGAAGGAGGACGGTGTAAAAACGGTTTTATACGGGCTCGGCACAGAAGAGCTATTCGCCGGTTACGAACGGCATAGACGCGTAAAAAGAGAGGATTTGAATAGAGCATGCCTATCTGGACTGTTGGGGATGTACGAACGGGACCTTTACAAGGATGATATGGTGGCGACGTGGCATGGGATTTCGTTGCGGGCACCGTTTTTGGCTACTGACTTCGTGGCTTATGCACTGAGAATACCCGCAGCATATAAACTGACTGACGATGTGAATAAGGTGATTTTAAGAGAGATAGCGAGCGAACTTGGCATGAAGAAGGAAGTTGCAAGCAGAAAGAAACGGGCGGTGCAGTACGGCTCAAACGTGGTTAAGGCAATAGAGAAATTGGCTAAGAGAAACGGGTACCGGTACACGAGGGATTACCTGAGGACTTTTTACCCGTCGCGAGATATTAAATTGGGCTGCCTGTTCAACTCTGGTAAGGACAGTGCCTATGCGCTCTGGCTCATGCAGAAGGCAGGCTATCCGGTGGAATGTTTAATCACGATAAGAAGCCGAAATC
>DAOUYX010000173.1 GCA_030665925.1 Methanosarcinales archaeon
TGGCACGTCTTTAATTAGAACTCCTCCTGTATGCTCGTCTCTAAAATCGAGACTAAGCTCTCCTCCACATCTGCACTTATAATTCATTTCCCTTTCCTCCTTGTAAATGTCTCGTCCCATTTATCTGTCTCTGGTACATATACAGTTATTAAATAACTTAAATCTTCCCTTGGGGCTAAAACAACATGCACAGGATTTCCATCAACAAAAGTTAAAACTAATTTTGTTAATAATATCGCTTTTTGACATTGAGTTTCTTATTTACTTCAATATCGCTTTTAATATTCTCAACGCGAGCAAAGCCGCATTTTCACCGTTTTCTATGCCCACCACGCCTACCGGAACTCCAGGAGGCATTTGAACCATAGACAGCAGCGCATCCATGCCCATCAACGGCCCACTTACCGGAACGCCAATGACTGGCTTTTCCGTTTTCGACGCGATTATCCCTGGCAAAGCCGCGGATAGCCCTGCAATCGCTATGATTACCGCTACGTCATCGCTTTCCTTCAGATATTTGTCCAGCGCTTCGGGACTCCGATGTGCGGAGATGACCCGCGCTTCATAAGGGATGTCATGCGCTTCCAATACCTTTATCGCCTTATCCGCCACCGCTTGATCGCTCTTTGAGCCCATTACTATGGCTACTTTATTCATCTCTATATTTGCACTTTGTATTCTGCATTAACTCTCAGCCCGCTCCTCCATCACATCGGCAAACTCTTCCGGGTCCCTTATCCGCTTCAACTCGTCCTTACCTATCAAAACGGTATTATCTATCTGCACGTACTTGACGTTCCCATTCACGACGAATACCGACTTCGTTCTCGTAACCTGCGATAAGCTGCTTACTATTCTTGCCCTTTTTATCATTCGCTCCGTATATTCACTTACTCCCGTGAGAATTTTCGTACACTCGCCTCGCTGCGCTTTTGACGGTGGCTCAGGAAAAGAAACAGCGTTAAAAGGGGCGTAAGCCGTTGTAAAAACCTCAAACCCTATCTCTTCCATCATACGTAAAATATGAATCTCTAAGCTTGAAGCCGCTTCTTCCACTCCGCCTTTTAATACATTTGAAGATGGCTCTTCCAATTCGGCGTTTAAAACCTCCAAAGGCTCTATGAGTGCGGTATCTAAAATCTCCTCAAGCTTCAGTGCGATGTCTATGGTTGTACTCATTCCGCCTTCTTCGTACTTGCTAATACTTCTCCGCGAAACACCTAATTCCATGGCAACATTGCCTAAGGATAATTCCTTCTTCTCTCGCGCCACTTTCATCGCTTCCCCATCTATATTAACATACACGCCCCCCGTGGCAGAATAGACGCAGGGTTCAAAGCCTTCAGCAAAATAGTCGTACAGTGTATGCGGGTTTAAGGCGGGAATACCGTATCTATGGTATACCACATCGTCTTCCAAAGAGGAAACGCCTTTTCTCTCTCCTATGACAAGCGGAGATGCAAGTAAGCAAAATGCTGCACGCTTTATACTCCTCGCTACGTCTTCGCTAAGGCCGTCTATGTTACGCATTATCTTTGCCAGCAAGGTTATTTCGCTTCTTCGCGCCGCTAAATCAAAGCTCTTTGCCTCGCATCTACGCGATACGACAAATCCCGCATCCTTCAATATTCCCAATACCTGAGCGATCAAATCGTCCTTCATCTGTGCCTGTGCACTTCTTATTTTACATTATATTATTCTATTTAGCGAGCTTTGCCAGATATTTCCCGCGCCCGCTTTGTTGCTTCACTTACCGCTTCCATTATTGCAGCCTTTACACCTCTTGCATCCATCGTATACAGCCCTCGTATTGTCGTCCCACCGGGAGAAGCAGTCATGTGTTTTATTGAAGACGGCTCGTCCCCTGCAAGAATCATCTTCGCAGCGCCCAGTGCGGTCTTTGCAGAAATCGCGAGCGATAAATCGTATGGCAAACCCTCGTACACCCCGCCTTCAGCCATTGCCTCTATCACCGCAGTAAAGAAAGCGATGCCACTGCCACTCAATCCAGTAATAACGTCTATATCACTCTCCTTTACGCTGTAAACAGCACCAATAGCACCTAAGATCCCCTTCGCTAACGCCTCATCATCGTCCCCTGCATATGTGCCCCTACACATCGCCGTTACGGATTCACCTACACGCGCCCCTATATTCGGCATCACACGAATTACCTTCTTACCTTCACCAAGATCGCGCTCGATCGCACTCGTTGGCACGCCGGCAGCCACCGATACGACCATTTTACCCCCGGTGATAACCGGTGCAATCTCCTCCACGACCCCTCGCACGTCTTTGGGCTTAACCGCTAAAATTATTACGGCTGATTTCTTTGCCGCCTCTTCGTTGCTCTTGCATACCACAACTCTTGATTCTTCTTCGCCCTCAAAAGATCCGAGGTTCTCCTTTTTTATGTCACTTATAAAAATTTCCCCGCTCAGTCGGCCGCCATCTGCAGCCAATAGCCCTCGAAGGATAGAGGTCCCTATGTTACCCATGCCGATAATACCTATTTTCTTCCTCTTCACCGTTCTATCTTTCATTCCTTCAGAGGATTTATGAGCACGACATTATTGCCCCGGAGTATAACAGAGCCCAGCGATCGCTTCTTTTCACCTTTTAATATCTCGTTCGCGCCGCTCAAATGCAGATTCAAATAGTCGTCTACCGATGTCAGCACGCCCTCCAGCACGCACTGCTCCCCTTTCATCTCCACGTGTATCTCCTTCCCCACCAGACTTTGAACTTTTTTGTTTGGAAACATATCCCCATCTCCCCCTTATCTTTTCTATTATTACTTCCTTATTTAAAAAACATGCTCCATGAGCTGGTTGTTGAAGGCAGTATTGTAAATCCAGAGGGAATACACGAGGTTCAGATAGGCATTGACGAGGGATATATTACAGAGCTGAAAAAGCAAGGTTTAAACGGTGAGCGGGAAATAGAAGCTCGAAGATGTCTTATTTTTCCCGGATTCATTGATCTACACGCGCATTTAAGAGAAGATAGTAGTCATAAATGGGATTATAAAGAAGATTTTAAGTCCGGTACTGCGGCTGCGCTGCACGGCGGTA
>DAOUYX010000102.1 GCA_030665925.1 Methanosarcinales archaeon
GGGGAATTAAAAGAACCCCTCTACGTTTTTCAATTTTTTAGTTTAGTTCACTCTCGTCTTTTCCGCACTATCAAATATGCAATGCCGAGAATTCCTGCGATGCCGAATATCGCTTCGAAGCCAGGTTCTTTAGGCGTAGGCGTTGGCGTTACTTCCCCTTCAAGCGGAATACTCTCTCCCAGCGCAACGCTTCCATCATCGGCGATTGAGAATTCGCAGTAAACACCGAACACGTCACCATTCTCATCGAAGGTGATTTCACCGGAAGCGCCCTGATAGTTTATCTCCTTGCCCTCACGAATAAGTCTTAACGCTTCTCCGATGTCACTGACCTCTTCACCCGGCGGATTCGCAACGTCCCTTATACTGTCCCGGATAGCTGTCCCGGAAGCTTCTCCCGCCTTCTCTATTGCCAGTGCCACGACTGCCGCGGCGTCATAACTGTTGGAACAGTAGGTTGTAGGTTCTTTCCCATATTCCGCTATATAGTTCTGTTTGAACGTTTCGTACGATGGACCTGCCGCTCTTGGGTCTGGCGTTGTACCTTTGAGCCCCGCTATAATGTAGTTACCAGCAGTGTCTTTGCCCACCATCTCAGCCAGCGTTTCATCTCGTAGTCCCTCAGAAAGCAGCCAATCAATGTCTTCCATATGCCCCTTCTCATAAGCCGTTTTCAGTATCACGCTGCCGGTCTGCGGATATGAGCACAGCATTACGAAATCAGGGTTCGGTTGGCAAGCCTTTTCAACTTCCGAGTCAAAAATAGTCCCCGCAGGGTCGTATTTCACGGTCTCCAATACCGCACCGCCGAGCGCTTTGAACTCTTTCACGAAAACCAGCTCGAAACCCACTCCATACGGGTTATTCACCACCAGCGTGGTTGCGGTTGTGTATCCTTCCTTGATGGCAAGTTGTGCCATTGCTTTTCCCTGTAAAGCGTCTGATGGTGCTGTCCGGAAGTAAAGGTCGTTGTCAGAGTATGTGGTAAAATCAGGACCCGTGTTGGACGAGGAAATCTGAAGGACGCCATTGCCCGTGGTAATGTCAATGATTGCCATGCTCGATCCGCTGCCGGTTGCACCGATGATCACGGGTACTCTGTCCACCTTAACGAGCTTGTTTGCTGCGTCCACAGATGGCACTTCCGACGTCTGTGTGTCCTCGACGATGGTCTCAAGAGTCCCACCAAGCACACCGCCGTTTTCGTTCACCTCTTTCACCGCTAAGAGTATCCCGTCAGTCATGGGTTGCCCATAGGTACCCAAATCTCCAGTCAATGCCTGCATAACTCCTATTTTCACCTCGTCCGCTGCTACCGCTGTGCCTCCCGATAGGAAGACCGCCAGAACCAAAGTGGCTATCACTAAACCTGCTCCAATCTCTTTTGTCTTCATAGTCTTTTTCTCCTTGTTATGTTATCCTAAAGTAAAAAAGCTAAACTCTTCTTTAAAAAACTTTCGCTTTTTCGATTTTCACTTCTAAAGTCAAAAACTTTGATTATATCAGATATAATCTCGCTATTGCTTTTTTTAATACTACATGAAATAAAAAATAGGGGAGGATTTGGTTATTTCCTCCTTTATCATATATGTCCTTCCGCAAAGTCTCCGACAATCGGCAACTTGTACATCTCTCCCTGATACGCCTTGAACATCAGTATTAACCAGAGTATCACTGCCAATATCCATATCAACATGCTGATGAGCGAAAAAATCATCCAAAGTCCACCAAATCCCCAAAAGAAAGCGCTGCCTATCATGCTGATTACAACTGCTATAATTGACAGCGGTAAAAACGTTGCGATCGACTGCATTGCGTGAAATCGAACGAATTTGTTATCCTTCTCCAGCACTAAGAAGACAATGCCTGTTAACCAGGTCAAAACATAGCATAGAAGTCCAGCTATATTTTCTTCCAAACCCATACCTGTTTTTGCCATTTTTATCACCTCCTTGTTAGTTCATTGTTCTAAGGGGTATTTAAACCTATTGCTTTTTCTTTGCGGTCAACCTGTTGGATGTTAAGTACACAAACCCAATTTCACCGTCCTGTATTCTATACCAACCATCTTTTTCGCCAGATAGGATAGTATTTCTTGAGAATATTCTTTATTTGTCTAGGTCGGTTTGGCGATGATAATTTCAGGAGAAACAACCCAAGAACTTTACAACCCGGTTTTTACACCGCTTCCGGAATTGACTAATTACTACTAATTATATATTATTACACGCAATTAAAATATCAACCAAAATCCCAAATGTTACAACTGGTTGTCAACGGACTCGTGCTGGGGAGTATTTTAGCACTTGCGGCTATCGGGCTATCCATGATGTACAGCATCTTGAACTTTGCTAATTTTGCACATGGTGACTTCTTAGCTCTCGGCGCTTATCTCACCTTTGTATTCAGTGCGATACTGGGCGTCCATCTTATACTTGCAGGTGCAATCGCGGTGGTTATTACAGCGCTTGTAGCTGTGTGTTGCGATTATGTAATCTGGAAGCCAATGCGGAAGAAAGGTGCTGGTAGTGTAACTTTGATTATCATCTCTATCGGTCTGGCACTGTTCCTCAGAAATCTCATTATATTCCTCTGGGGTCCGGACCTCAAACGCTACGATCTGCCGGTAAAGCGAGGGATAGAACTGGGAAGCGTAGTTATCACTCAAAATCAAATTGTCGTCATAATGGTAGCGATAATCTGTATGTTCTTAGTCCACTATCTGTTGAAAAAGACCACGATTGGCAAAGCGATGCGCGCGTTGTCCGATAACATTGACCTCGCAAAGGCTTCCGGAATTGATGTGGACCGTGTGATACGCTATACATGGGCTATTGGAATGGCTCTGGCTGCGGTTGGCGGCATCTTATACGGATTGATAACAAACATTAACCCGAATATGGGCTGGTTCATGCTGCTTCCCATGTTCGCCGCAGTTATCCTTGGCGGTATTGGCAGTCCGTACGGGGCAATGCTCGGGGGTATCATAATAGGCTTAGCACAAGAGCTGAGCACCGCGATCTTGCCGACGGAATATAAGCTGGCGGTAGCATTTGTCATAATGATTGCTGTTCTTTTTGTAAGACCACGGGGGATACTGGGCTCATGAGTAAAATCTCGCCAAAAACGGCATTATACGACATAATCGATAACCTATATATAATATACGAAATATCGTAACGAGGTGTAATCAATAAATGATAGAGTATCTGCCCTATGTAATCACGGTATTGCTGATCGCAGCTATTTACGCAATATTCTCGTTAGGTCTGAATTTAGAATGGGGATTCACGGGGCTGATTAATTTCGGACACGTCGCCTTTTTCGCAATAGGCGCGTATACGACCGTATTGTTGAACCTGAGTGGTGTTCCACTCCTTTTATCGGTGATTGCGGGGGTCGCTCTTGCGGGACTGTGTGGCGGCCTCCTGGGAATACCGACGCTCAAGCTCAGGGAGGATTATTTAGCAATCGTAACCATCGGGTTCGCGGAAATAATACGATTCTTTTTGTTAAATGAGGAATGGCTTACGAGAGGCCCGATGGGGGTGCATGTTTTTTCGCGACCTTTCGAGGAACTGATACCGGGGGATTACAACTTTTTCCTTTTCCCGTTCGTGCTGGTCGTTCTCGTGATATGTTACTTACTGCTGGAGAAGCTCATCAAATCGCCCTGGGGCCGTGTGCTCAAGTCCATACGGGAGGACGAAGACGTTCCCGCATCACTGGGCAAGAACGTTTTCTCGTACAAAATTCAGGCACTTGTGTTAGGCTCCATGATAGCGGGACTTGCGGGCTCACTTCTTGCTTTTTACTTGCAGTATATAAATCCAAGAAACTTTATGCCTATCGAAACGTTCTATGCGTGGATTGCCGTGGTACTTGGTGGAAGTGGCAACAATAAAGGCACGATTTTAGGTGCTTTAATCCTCTGGACTTTCTTCAGTGGAACCCGATTCGCTCAGGGCTATCTCCCTTTTAGTCCAACTCAAATGGGCGCGCTCAGAATATTATTTATTGGAGTGTTACTAATAATGATAATGATGTTCAAGCCGGAAGGACTCTTAGGCAAGAAGGAGGAGTTAACACTGGCGAGGTGATGGAGAGGGGAAGCATGCTATCGGTTCACGACGTTGAGAAGAGTTTTGGCGGTATAAAAGCAGTAGATGGATGTTCCTTAAAGATAAAGAAGAGCGCGATTGTTGGCGTTATAGGACCCAACGGTGCGGGCAAAACCACGTTGTTCAGAATAATCAGTGGGTTTGAGAAGCCGGATAATGGCACGATCGTATTCAACGGTGAAGATATAGAGGGTGTAACGAGTTTTGCGATTGCACGCAAAGGGCTCATTCGCACTTTTCAAATTTCAAAAGCGCTCACAAAGCTAACCGTAGAGGAGAATATGCTGCTTGCACCGCAATTTCAGCACGGTGAACGAATATGGAATGTGTGGTTACGTCCTAAAGACGTTAAGCGGCAGGAGGAGGAGAATATAGAGAAAGCTCATGCCTTGCTTGAGTTCCTCGGGCTGCTCCGTTTGAAGGATGAGTATGCGGGCGCGCTTTCTGGTGGCCAGAAGAAGCTATTGGAGATCGCACGAGCGCTCATGGCGGATCCGAAGATGCTGCTCCTTGATGAGCCTTTTGCTGGAGTGAATCCCACGCTGGCGATGAAAATTTTGGAACGTATAAAGGAGCTCCGAGATAATAACGGCATAACCGTCCTGGTCATCGAGCACGATATGCCCAAGATCATGCAACTGAGCGATCACATCTACGTGCTCAATAAGGGAAAGGTTATCGCGTCCGGCGCGCCCGAAGAAGTGCGAGCCAACGAGCAGGTGGTGGAGGCGTATCTTGGGGGCGTATGGGGCGAGCTGCGTTAGTTCCGCTACTGACTGCTATGATACTCCTGAATAGACTTCACCTCTACATTCCCGGACTTCACCGTCTCTATTCCCGCTACGGTCGCCATCGCGGCAGCAGCAGTAGTAATATAAGGGATTTTGTGCTGAATAGCAGTTTTCCTGATATAACTATCGTCATGTTTGCCTTTCCCGCCTACAGGAGTGTTAATTACCATCTGTATCCGTCCATTACGGATGTCATCAGTTATATCGGGGCGCCCTTCGTTCAGTTTTAGCGCTAAATCTGATTCTATGCCATTTTCATCCAGAAAAGCTTTCGTACCTTTTGTCGCAAGTATCTTGAACCCTAACTTTTTCAGTCCGGCTGCAACCCCAAGAATATCTTGTCGGTCTTTATCAGCAACAGAAATCAGCACTGTTTCTTCAGAGGGTAATTTCATACCCGCAGCTTCCTGCGCTTTGTAAAACGACAGGCCAAAGGAAGATGCAATACCCAGCACTTCGCCCGTACTCTTCATCTCAGGTCCCAGCACAGGATCAACATCGGGGAACATATTGAAAGGAAACACCGCTTCCTTCACGCCAAAATAAGGAATTTCTTTTTCACTCGTCTCCACGAGGTCTTTTATTTTTTTACCTAACATCACCTTCGTTGCTACTTTGGCTACCGGAACGCTTGTTGTAACCTTACTTACTAACGGAACGGTTCGTGAAGCGCGTGGATTTGCTTCCAAAGTATAAACCTTTCCATCAGCTCAGTAGTTCCGAACGCCCCCACTTCCGGAAGAGTTCGTAAAGAGGGTTCCAAAAGAATCCCGAAGAAGATGGAAGATCGAGACAGGCTACCGGGTGAAGAAAGAATTCAAAATAAGGACCTGTTCACGGTCTTACGTCACCCGAGTGCTCTTCTTCGTCGTTCAATGCATCATGCACAATTTCCTGAACGTATTGAAGCGGATTCTGCGCATTACTGCGCATCAACTGAAGTTCCGCATAGCCGAGGATATAGAGAGACGCCTAAAAGTGGGCCATCGGAATAATATCCCGTTAAGGGCGTTTTATGCGAAGATAGCGCATTATAATCGGAATAGAGTGTCGGAACTCCGATCTCGTTTGGCAGAAGTGTGAGCTGCGGGCTATAAGTGATAGCGGAGTCGCCTTCTTCATAATTAGCGTAAGCTACCGCATTTTTTAACGTTTTTGAGCGGCATGCACTGCAAGATCTACTTTTTGTTACTTTTATAGGGAATCGGGGATGCAATCTTGCGTTGTGCTCTGGATACTCCTG
>DAOUYX010000019.1 GCA_030665925.1 Methanosarcinales archaeon
GGTAATATTATAGGTGGGAATAGGGAAAGTAAAAACTCTGCCTTTGGCATCACCCTCTGCCATTACTTCTAAAAACGCCTTATTTAATAGCTCCATCTCCTCCTGGAACTCTCTATACGTCTCTTTTTGTATCTCCCCCCCGATAATAACGCCCTGGTCAGCGTAGTATTCAGGAACTGTTAAGTCTAAGGTAATGTTCGTGAAAGGCGTTTGGAATCCCACCCTCGTAGGAACGTTTATGTTGAATACAAACTCCTGCAATGCCTGCTTCACTTCTTTATACGATAGTTTATCATATCTGATAAAAGGGGCAAGAAGGGTATCAAAATTAGAGAACGCCTGAGCGCCAGCAGCTTCTCCCTGAAGTGTATAAAAGAAATTCACTATCTGCCCTAATGCAGAACGAAGATGCTTAGCAGGTTTGCTTTCTATTTTACCCTGCGCACCCTTAAATCCCTCTACTAATAAATCAAAAAGGTCCCAGCCAACACAATAAACGGAGAGAAGATTCAAATCGTGTATGTGAAAATCCCCATTTGAATGCGCTTGTCTCACTTCCGGAGGGTATATCTTCCGCATCCAGTAGATTTTACTGATTTCCGAAGAGACGTAATTGTTCAAGCCCTGTAAAGAGAAACTCATATTACTATTCTCGTTTACCTGCCAATCAATCTTCTCCAGGTATTGATCAACCAGGTCAACGTCCGCTTTAGCCGTTATCTCTCTGATTCCCGCATGTTGTTCTCGATAAATAATACACGCCTTTGCGGTTTTGCGATAAGGGGAAGATAACAAAACCTCCTCGACCACATCCTGGATCTCCTCAACTGTTGGTATCTCACGGGGAATCGCTTGTTGAGCTAAATTTAAAACCTTTAAGGTCAACTTCTGTGCTATTTTATAATCGAACTCGCCGGTTGCTACGCCTGCCTTCCAAATTGCATTTGTAATCTTCTCCGCCTCAAACAGTTCTACCCTGCCATCCCTTTTTTTAATACTGGTAAACACTTTTTCCTTCTCCCTTGCATCCCCCATAGTTTTATACAATATATCTCCGATTTGATTTTTTTATATTTGATTATAAAGCCTCTTTTATCGCATCCACGAGCAATCTACCGGCTTGCTGCATTATATCGAGTTTGGGTCCTCAACAGCCAAAGGACTGCCTTTGGAAGTGTTCCAAGCACCAGTAGAAGGTCGCACTTGCATAGCGGTATGTCCTCCGGCATGTCGTTTTCCGGCTCGTCAAGCGATACCGATGCGACTTTCAGGTCGTAGAGACCCACAATCTGGTCTTGCTACTTCCGGTAGGCCCCTTTAGCATAACCAGGAGTTTATTTCTATAGGCAGCTTCAAATAGCGCCACCTCAATCCCTTGTGGTAAATAAAACGGCTCCTCCTTTATCTCGAAGCTACCGTTTTCATATAATCCTGAGTCTAATCTCTCTAACAATTATACCCACCTGATAGTGACTACAAAGGCATGCAAATATTAAAATCTTTTTTTGGTATTCATCAGGCAGTCCAACAAAACAAACCTATTAGAACATTCCCGTCAATAGATGTAACAGAATGACAATGCCCGCACCGATGATACCCCCGATCGCACATATCAGGATGACCACCCAGGTGTATGCGATCTCCAATCCGAAGACGAGGTTCGCAGCTAAAAGAACGAGCAACCCGAGAATCGAGTTTACTATGAGATGCTTAATCGCCTTGAACACGTAGTACACCACGATTACCATTACGATTAACGCAAAAAGTATAAACAGTTCTGCTAACATCAAATTCCCCCCCAGTCCAGCCATCTTGCGGTCTCGTGTCTCCTTTCCACCTCCTGCTGCCTCATATTCATAGTTTCATTCATGGTTTTACCGCCTCATCTGGATTCGTTACTATCCTATAAAGTATAACTATACGAATAATAAAAAAATAAAAAAAAGGGATAAAAAAAACTCCCCGAATATTTACGCACCCATTTTTGTAATTGGATGATCTCCCTTCGCTTCGAGCTCGTGTTCTGCTGTGTTGCCCTCTGAAACAATCATGTCTACCATACCCACAAGCGGGAAGACCGTTTGTGCATTCTCGATTGGACCGTAGAGCACGAAATCCTGACCCAAAAGAGGTGGAATGACGTTGGAAGCTACATCGCACAGGTGGAATACTTCTGCGCCCATCCCGGACCATTTCTGTTTACCCGGTCTCGCAGGGTCCGGAATTCTCTCTGCGTGCTCCTTCCGGAACCCCTTCAGCCATGTCCACGCGGAAGGTGCATTGTGGATACCCAATCCCACTGCGACACCGAACTTCGATTTGATGGCAAAGCCTGATGCAACGGATGACCCGCAACCTGCGCCTATGGGCAGCGTAGCAGGGTCGCACATTTGTTTCTTTACACCAAGATCCCGTGCAAGCTGCACCAAGCCTTTATCAAAGGTGCCTGCTCCGGTCTCTAACAGATCAATCTTCCCTGCTACCGTGGAATCTTTCGGATTGAACGCCAGGACAATCGCTGCTTCCAATTTGGAATTCTTGATTATTTCCAGCTCCTCCTCTGAACACGATATGTTTATCGAGTTATACACCGCTCTTTCTGTCAGTCCCACTTCATCAGAATACTTGAGCCCCGCCATCTTCGCCTCCGCCACCGTCGAATCAATCAAGAAAGGTGAATCACTTTTCTCTGTGCAGAACGCAATCTCTTTCTCCATCGCCTCCGGTGATTCCGAGAATATCTGCATCATGCATGGATTCCCGGTTAAATCTGAGAACTCATCCTGCTTATTTATCACCTCTTCCGCCGCTTTCTTGTCGAATATCCCTTTATCCGCATCCTCAACCAGATAATGCTTCGCGTAGAATATCGTGCCGCACAGAACCGTCGCGTACTCTCCAGGCTGTCCTCCTACCTTCACTCCTCCAATGTCATACACATCCTGTTCCCTATCAAATAAAAACATCTTTTTGTCTCCTTTTTATGTTATCTACATCAGGAATATCACATACGTACCTATTCCTATCATCACGCCGTATAAAAGGCCCACTGTAAAACCTATTCTTTCTCCCAGTCGTTGCGAGAGTTCTCCTGCGACGAATTCCACTTTTTCATCCATATCATTTATCCGCCCCAGGAGTTTCGTATGCTCCGGTGGCGTTACTGCAACAGGAACAGCTACCTCCTCCAGTTCAGCCTCCAGTTTCTCCAGAATCTCCGCTTCCACTTCCTCTATCTTCTCTTCTCCCATTCTTCTTTTCTCCTCTTCTCCTCTTCTCTTCTCCTCTCCTCTTACACCAAAAGTTTAAGGCCGACGAGAAGGAAACTCACGAAAATCCCGATTGCCAGGCCTTTTACCAATCCTGCCCAGAGTCCCGCTGCGAACCGTGAATCACGGCCGATCATCGTTATGAAGTGCTTGAGGTCCTCTATCCGTGCGGTTAAAACCGCCGTTTCCGGTGTATTCTGTTCTACTTTCTGTGGTGCCATTTTTTATATCACCCCCAGGATGAGTGGCAAGAGGAAGATAAACGCGGCTATGAGCCCTGCTATGAGTCCAAAGAAGCTATTTTTCGATAGCCCTGACGTTAACTTCTGGTCCCTTGCAATTAACTGTGTCTTGTAAGTCATCTGCTCCGCGGCACGGTCAATTATTCTCATGTAAGGAGTCGCGGGCATGGCTAACGGCATTTCTAACACCGCTGCACCCGCTTCCTCGCCACCTATTTTCACTATTATCGGGTCTTCCGGATACGCACCCGGGTCTTTAGCTGCAAGCTCTTTGACCTTTGCATTTAGCTGCCCGTAATCCTCTACTCCGATCATGTCTATTACTTCTATCTGGTCTCTGAATCGCTCAACTGCTTCATGTGGTACATTCTCGATGAATGGAATCGCTCCCGGAGTCCCGATTATCTTATGTGTGTCCGCGTCAATGCCATTCTCCACCAGTGCTTTCATCGAACCGCCGCTTACATGCCCTGGAACTTCCGCACCGGCAAGAATGAGGAATCGTATGTTCGGATTTGAGATAATGTTCGTCATTATCTTCTCCAATCCGATGTTCTCTGTCTTATCCGGTCCCTGTATTGCGACTCCCTTTAAATGCTCCATGTGGAAATACGACCCATGTGAGGATATCGCCACACAACTCTGCGGATCATCAACTTCGTAGTCGCCTGTTACTAATGGCCAGCCATCCGGAACTTCTTTCTTCTCCGCCATCTTCACGCACCTCCTCCTAAGGCTATGAATACTATTGCAACCGCCAAGATGCCAAAGGTTATTCCCAGCATGAAGAAGGTCATAAACCCTGCTTTACTCAGCATTCCCTCCCTGTTTGGCTGTGACATCTTGAAACCACTCGTTGGATCAAGGCAATTGAACAGGTCATCCACTGCTTCCTCCATAACCGTTATTTGCTCTTCTATCGGCGCAAGAGTTACTTTATAGAACCCTGGTCTGCTGACTCCTACGGTAAGCGTGTCTGGATCTAACACCACGCCATACTTATCATTGATTACGATCATGTTTTCTTTTTTCCTCCTTTACTTACTCTATCGTTTTGATCATTCCTGTTCCGACTGTCTCATACGCCTCATCCATGCATGCTTTGATGAATTTCCAGAAGAACACTGCGAATACGATCGCTCCAAAGACTATCATTGACACCGCGTCTAACGGTCCATACGGAGAAGTACCGAGTGCGAGCTGAGCAAATCCCAGTAGGATGCATATCAACCCTGAAATCTCTACTGCACACATCCTTGTTCTCTCCCTTCGCTCGTCTGGTCCGAGGCATGCGTTGTACGGATGAAGCATCGCAAAACAATTGAAGATGAACATCAGTGCTATGATCCCTGTATTCATTACCTGGTTTACCACTGCATTGAAGTTCAGCGAGCCGGTCACGATGGAACATTCGAGCAATATTGCAAGTGTTCCCGCCATTCCCAACTCCATCATCCCACGCTCTAATCTCGGTATTTTCATTGCTATGAACTTCTCACTGTTCGAGATTACGCCCGATACTAAGCCTATAACTCCCATGACTATGACGCCTAACAACACCGCGGGATACAACTGACCCACTCTGCCATACTCTGCGACCGCTAAACCCATCAGCGCTCCTACAACTCCATAACCTGTTGACAGCACGCCAATGGATGGAACGCCAGTCCCCAATCCGTATTTAGACGTCTTCCTGACGGAATCCATACCCCAGAGTAAGACTAAGATAAGCCCCACACCTTTTATCACCGCTGGCAATCCCGTAAATATGACTATCACCGCTCCGATGATGCCCGCGATAATCCCCATCTCAGTCTCTTCCGGCGGGAATTTGAACGACAAACCCTTTTTCGTCGGCGCTTCTTCTTCTATTACTGCTGGTGTTACTGTCATTTTACAACGTCCCTCCTAATACCGCTGTTAGCGAGACCACTATTCCGCAAAGCAGCGAGACCGCAAACGATGCGACAAGTGCGTAGGGCAGTCGCTTGAACTTCGGGTCGTGGAATCCCTCTATGGTGCCCCGTATGTTGTATGCTGCGAGTATCGCATTGGCTACGAATATGGATATTGCCCCAATCGCTGCCGTGCCCGCAGAAAAGTGTGCGTAGTTAAGTAGCGTGTAGTACATGAGCGCACCGCCGAATCCACCTATGAACCCTCCTAAGGATCCGGATACGAAAACCACAATTGGCACGCCATGACCGTCACACTGTGGTGTCTTGTAAGGTGCCTGTGGTTCCTTTGTTATCGGATCAACGTCCACTCTACCCGAAACGGGAACGACACCCGCTCCAAAGCCGTAAATGATATTCGCCATGAACATGACTACGCAGATCATCACTGTCGCTCCGACCGCACCGGATAACGTTACGAGAAGGAGACTGTCTGTGTAAGTATCCACTGATGCCGCGGTGAATAACCCTGTCATCGCCGCTCCGAGCATAATCTGAACTGTCCCCGTTGCGATTCCTGTTGCGGTGCCCATTGCCGCTGGTGCACCGCCCACCGGTAAGAGATGAGCTGCGACACACGCAAGTAACCCACCTATTACCACATATCCCACTATCAAAAGTATTACTGGTTCCATTTTTTTATCATTCTCCTACAAAAGGTCCACATTTCTTCCTCACCCATTTCACGAATATCAAGTGCCCCACTGCTAACGCAGCTACTATAAGGAGTCCCAGTACGATGGTCCATATCGCCGCCATATCCCCGATCGCTGTAAATGCTGGTAAGTTCGGTAAAAATCCTCCAAGTTGCATCCCTACCAGAGTTGTCCAGTTCGTGAACAGAATGATCAGTCCAAAGGTCATTCCCGTACACGGTCCGCCGAATTTCGCACAGAACCCTGCAATGTCCCTCTGTGTCCGTATACCGCAGCTTGCGTATCTCGTTATCTTACCGTGGTAAACCACCCGCTTACCTTCACCGAACGGTCTGTCTTGAAACTCTCGCTCCGTCCCATAATGGACATCACCGGTAGAGGATCCTATTGAACCCACGGTAATCCCCCAGATGAAACCGAGTAGGGGTAGGGCGAACGGATGGTCCAATGCTGGGTTCCCTGACAAAGTCCCTATGTTGCTCTGTATGTATGCTATGCAGGTGATGCAGAACGTCGTCATAAACGCGTGCGCTCCAATCGGCATCAGATGCCCGTATAACACATCGAGATAGATTGGCTGTTCGAACCGCTTCATCGCCGCTGTTCTGCCGCAATGCGATGTCGTCGAAAATATTATGTTGATCACCACTGCCCCCAGTACACCGATGGGTATCGCCAGTACTGCTGCCTTCCATTCTTCACCCGGAACTAAAGGCTCCAACTGCATCAATAGTATCCACGCGATCGTCCCCGCAGTTACGCAATACATTGCATTCGATAACGGCTCGCCAGAAATCGCTTTGTTAAAGAACCGGTTTATCTGCCCCACTTGCGCCGCCAGTTGCACCTGCGAATTCGGATTGCTCTGAGATCCCATATCTGACTCCAAGTCCTCGAACGTACATGCTATGAACGCTAAGAACGCTATCACTAACATCCATGCAAAAAGCAATACTACTTCTATTGGCATGTGGGTGAAATAGATGGAAGCACCATATAAAGGTTTCTATTTTTAACGCCGAGAATATTTTGGATGGGGTAGGTTATATACTTAAATAGCTTCCGTTTGGGATAGTAGACGTAACCCGTATAGATGATATAGCCGGCGTGTGATTCTCCACACACAAAACCGAAATGTTTATTAAACGGCGGTATTTTTATACCTTAAGTATGTACGGTGCGATGGTACGGGAGAACGAGCAATAATGGGCTTATTTACAAGAAGGCTTCAGCCAAAAATATTGAAAACGGAAAAGGTCAGTTACTCGGATTTATATTTTAGATTGCGATTGTCCCGTGGTGATCTCTCAATAAAGCCGATTTTTATCGTGGCCAGTGTCGAACTTGGGAACAGCACCACTAAAGCTATCTTGACCGCGACAGATCTGAAAAGCGGACAGACATATATTCTTGACAAAACGGTAAAAATGACTCGGGAAGCTATTTCTCCCCGCGAGGCTTTCTGCCATACAATAAGTATGGTAGATCTTTCAGAGAACTCTATTGCGGAACTGGTGAAAGCGACGCTGCTGGAATGTACACGGTCCGCAGGAATAACCATCGCGGATTTGCATTTCGTCGTACGCTCCACAGGTGTGACGGCGTGTTTTTCTAAGATTGAGGAGGTCGCAGGAGTAATAAAAGCCTTAGCAAAAGGATGCATGCTCGCTGGTGTACCGCCACGGAAGATGATTTCTCCTATGACGATAGACAATATCCCGTCCGATTTACGGAGCTTTTCACGGATGGGAAAGACTTATTTCGACGGCGCCGTGACCGGGAACATCCCTCCGGGAGGCGAGTCAATAGTGGGGAATGAGATGGAAGGTGAGCTTGTAACTGCTGGGCTTAAGGAAGCGGCAAAATGGCTGGATGTGGATTATCGAAACCCCGTTCTATCTTTAGATTTTGGCACCACCCTCGCGGGTAGAATAACCGATGACGAACTGCCATACGCACGTGTGATAGGAAGCTTCTGCGGCTTAGCCGGCGCAATACCCGATGCCGTGGTATCAAAGGTGGTGCACGTTAATTTCCCCTCAGTGCTCGATTTATCAAAAAAAAACGCACGCGGGCGAAGAATAAGGAATGATGTGGTAAAAGGGTACGTAGAGCGGATATTAGAGCAGGTGCATGTAGAAAAGGTAAAAAAGGACCGCACGAGAGTGGGAGGAGTTCCCGTAAATGCAGCCGCAGCGGAGAAAAATGACGTGGTATTAATTGGAATTGATGCGGGAGATAACCTCTCAAATCTGCCTAAAATAGAGGATATCGGTGCCGAACTCGTAAAAGAGGAAGGAGAGCAGTATATCATCCCTGTAATAGATGAGTTATCGGCGTGTATCGTGAAAGATTTGGTGGGGATAGCAAAAGAAGAGGGTTTACTTCTGCATAATACAAAGATAGGGGTAACCGGCAGAGCAGGAATAACGGGGAAGAAGCCTGACCTCGTATTGGAGAAATTAAGCATTTTATTCGGGAGAAATATGGATAAAGAAGTAATATTTGCGGACGATGCACTGGCACGAGGTGCTGCAGTCCTTGGGAAGTGCATGCACCAGTTTGGAACAGTTGGTAATCCTATAGGCGGCGTTCAAGGTCGTGGATGTTTGTATGGTCAGCGGGTAAAACTGCAGAAAAAGTAACCACCATCTATATATAAATTTGTCTGATTACTAAGCTAAGTTAATGATGTAAAAGAGAGGGGAGGTATAATATGGAGGTAGAAGTAGAAGGCGGGGGTGATTTTGCAAATACATCCTATACAACAATCTGTCAGGATACTTTTAGAGATTTGGGGGTACGGGATAGTATAGATCGAGTGTACCTGTACGTAGATCCAAAGGCGCACGTTTTTATTATCTCGGTTAAGATCGGCCGGGTGACCAGTCCTGTAAAGGTGGATGATGTCACACGGCAAGAGACACAAGAGCGTTACCGGATAACGAATGAGAAATATGCCCCGAAATTGCTTGCCGTGCTTGGGGATAAGTACGGAGAGCGAGCTCAACAATTAAGCAGATTGGAGATTAATCTCGAATTAGACGAGAAAGAGATAGAGGCTTTAAAGGCTTTGATCGTTTACGATCCCCGTGAAGATTTGGTCACGCGGATATTGGATGGGATGGATAGGATATTACCCGAAGGTGCACGAGTACGGTGCCCCATCTCTTTGCCCAATAGAATAACCATCATTGCTTCTGAGAATTCTATAACCGAGGATTGGAAGAAGAAAGCGGAAGAGATGGTACGTATGCAGGAAGGGGTGTCTGAAGATGTATAAAATAATGATGTTTGAAGGTGGCGTGTACAAGTTTAACGAGCTGAAAGAGCTGATAGAGGATATAGGGGGGTTTATACTGCAAGAATCAGTAATGCAGTCCGAGACAATGCTGCATATAGCGTTCCCTGAAGAGGAAGAGCGAACAATCAGGAACAAAATAAAAGATCTGGGTGGGAAGTTCACAAAGTTGCCCTTAGCGGGCGCGGAAATCATGATCGTTGCCCCTTCTCTTGGCAAACACCACGCTGTTAACCCAATATGCGATATAGCGGAATTCCTGAGGCGAGAAGGCGCAATTACCAATATGATGGGTTTGGCGCGGGGTGTTGGGAAGAGGATAGCGCAGATAACCGCGGAAGAGAAGAAGATAATAGATGAATTCGATGCCGCCGTATTCGTCTTTGGCGATTTTAAGGAGTGTATAGAGGAGAAGAAGAAGTTATGCGATCAGATTGAGGTACCCTATCTGATAGTCGGCGGGCCGCCAGACCTCGAGTTGGACCATTACGTGGGCGGGATAGGTAGAAAAACGGATAGGATGAGGCGAAAAGGAGAGATTGACACGTTGAAGACTATGACTGCGGAATTAGGCAAAATTCTGGATGAGAAGAGGTTGGAAGTTGAGGAGGATCCGTTAGCCGCATCTCCGCCGTTCATAGAAGAAATGATAGAGATGTTTATACCACCAAAAGCGGGTGAGGAGTTGCCCGTTATCATCCAATTGGATGGTTTACGGATAAATATAGAAGAGGAAGACGTGGGAAGGATAAAGGACGTTGAGGTAGGAAAGAAGAAACTATCGGAGATTTGTGAACTAAAGAAATCCTTGTTTAAAGGCTATCTGCTAAAGATAAAAACAGAAGCAGAAGTAGGTGGAATTTATTAAAAAGAATAGAGGGAGACCCCTGCGTTTCCATTGGAGACCCATTCTTTGTAACCACGGGATATTGAGTATGTTTCAGAATAGGATGCGTCCTTAAACTTATATCATGGATCAAAACGGAGGGATCGTTTCCATAAATTTATCTATGTCCGTATACAGCACATTTCCAACTATAATAACATCTGCATATCTCTTCATCTCGGCTGCGGTCGCCTGTGACTCGATTCCCCCACCGTAAAACAGAGATGCTTCGCTTAACGATTCACTTACTTTCTTTATTATGTATGGATCGCCGTAGGTTCCACTATATTCTATATAAACGATAGGAAGACAAAGATATTTCTCTGCGTATCGGGCGTACGCAATGACTTCTTCTGGGGTTAAGTCCGTCTTTGATTTAGTTAGTTTAGCTACTGCGGATAGCGGATTCAAGACGATATATGCTTCAGGTATAACTTTCCTCCAGTCTATTGTTTGGTTCATTATCCAGTTCTTATGCTTACCTACAATCCATTTCAAATCGCCCGCGTTGAGAACCAACGGCACAAAGACATAATCCACGTCTTCATCCACGACCGCATCAGGGGTTGCGGGCTCTAAAATCTTCGGGATTTCATAATCTTTCAGAAGTAATATGAGTTGTGATACATTCTTATTGGTTATATTTTGAGTCCCTGAGATCATAATGGCATCTGTCCCGCTTTCTACGATTGTTTTTAGATCGTCATGCGAGAGCGACTTATCTGGATCAAGTTTAGTTATATGCTGCCAATTTTCCCATGGCTGAGACTTCGGAGTCATCTTTTTTGCATCTTCTTTTGTTATGTTCCGCTCAATTTATAAAAATGCAGATGAAAACGGAGATGAAAAACGGAGATGACAGCAACTAAAAACTCAAAAGATAAAATAGCAAATTCGTTTCTTTTATGTATGAATCTTTGAGCTTTTTGTGCTTTATCTCATCTTATACAATAACTCGTTTATTTTATCACCATGATAGCCAAGTTCACCACCTTCTTTAACGCTTCTTTTTATGCCTCTATGCCCCTTTCTCGGTGGGTGGAGCCTGAATATAGGTTTGATTTTGTATTTCATCAAATCCTTCATCTTTAGTTCGCCTTCATACAACGTATGAGCCAGTTCTTTTATCGATCCTAAAGAAGTATTTTCTCGTAAATATTCTTCGGTTAATCTTTTACCGCCTTCTAATCTCCCACGATCTTTTAATACGTTCTCAAGCGTATCCTCGGATATATCCCCCCACGCCACGTAATCCTTCACTTTTCTTATCATTCCCTTGTTATAAGCGTTCTCTTCGACTACTACACAATGATTCACGCTATGTAAACGGAGAAGCCTTAGCGTATATTTTATCTCAGGCCTTACGTTTACGTCGCCTCTAAGTCTTATAATTGCGTACATTTTATCTCCCTTTACTCACTCACTTCACCGTGTTTTCATCAAAACTGTTTTACGTAATGCATCAAACGTTGCGTAAGCCTGGTTAAACGTGGTTCTGGTTTGTCCCTGTGTCAGAGCCCATACATCCTTAACACCGGCAAAATCTAATACGCGCTTCGGGATATTGCCCGTGACGAGACCAATACCTTTAGGTGCGGGCTTTAACGCTATCACTACGCTGCCTGATTTCCCCACAACCTTAAAAGGAATCGAATGTGCCCCCCCGCAGTTGCATTCCCAGGATCCACATCCGCGCTTAGTATATATCATATTCATTTTAGCATCTCGTACAGCCTTCTCTATGCCACTACGGACAAGTGCGTCCTTCCCCAATCCTATGCCAAGATACCCATCGTGATTCCCCACAATAGCACACACTCTAAACTTCACTCGTCTTCCTGAATCGGTCATTCTCTGAACAAGGTTAATATCCAAAACCTCTTCACTGAGTTCAGGAAGAAGAGCATCCACAACTTGATACTCTTTTAGAGGATACTTAGAGTTAATAGCCTCTTCTATTGTCTTTATCTCTCCACTTTGTACTAGCGTCCCTAAACGTGTTAGCGGTTTCCAATTCTCTACGGCTCTCGCCTTTTCTCGATCTCTGTTCCTTCTCTCACTTCCCCCTTTGTTCCTTCTCCCACTCATCCCGTAGTAGACTCCTCCTCTATCTCCTTCTTCATCTCTTTCTCACTTATTATCTTATCTTTTGCAGTATGAAAAATGTCAACAATATCAGGCTTTTGCAAGAAAGTGGCAATGTGGTTCCCGGTGATGCGATCATCAACAGGGAAAACCGCGGGGTCATGCGGTATTGCCAATCCACTATCAATAGCACCTTTTAACGCTGCATAGATGTTAGAACCGTGAACTTGAGAATTCAGACCTATATCGAGAATGCCATCATCAAACCCAGCTTCTTTTGCTCTCTTACCGAATAACAATCCAGTAAGATAAGCTGCGGAGCAGTTACATTTCCCGCCGTCATGTCCATATTTCGTGAGTTCCGATGACAGAGCAGTAACAAGAGTTTTATCACCAAATCTATCAGTAGAAACCAGTTGCATCCTGATGTATCTATTGCTTTTTCTCACGACAACGCGATGCTTTTTACTGAATAATAACTTCAATCTTCTGCGATAGTCGGTCTTACCTTCTCTTCTCCTTCTAAATGGTACACGATACGTTGGACCTCTTGGACCTCTTGCTCTTCCCATTTATACTGTCTCCTCTTTTGTTAGCAATTCATTTGCCTTTATATACTCGTTTAAATGAGCCACGGTTCTGAATTCTCCTCCGTTCGCTTTGTTATATAACTTCCGATAGGTAGTTTTATCCATATAGTCATCATTACGAAGTTCTTTTAATCTCCTGCGTAAAGCACGAATCTTCGTTATCCATTGTTTTTTCTTGTTCGCTCTCGCTCCTTTAGCTCCCTTCCTGGACCCCTGCCCCTTTCTGCGACCAAGAGCTTTTTGATTTGCTCTTACCCTCGCTCTCCCTCTGCTAACGCCTTTCTTCTGCTTTACCGTTATTATACCTTCTTCTATCAAACCACGAACGTCGTCTCTCGTTATTGCTCCTGCTACGTCTTCAGCAGCTTCAGGGTCTATCCATACCTTACCCTCGCCAACTTTCAACACTTCTGCTGCTATCCGTTTCTGTTTTGCAAGACTTACCATCGCTCCTTATTCCTTACTTATACCTCTATATATTGTTTATCGCCGCGCCGGCACTAATAAGGTATCCACGCCTTTTTCAACTATACCTATTTTAACCTTATCTTTCTTTACACCTGCGAGTGCATCGCATAACGATTTATAGGCTTTTATCTGCCATGTCATTAGCTTGTGCGTATCAAGTTCGGAAACAATAGACAACCCCAACAGATTCATTACTTTCCTCATATAATATGCTTTATGCCCGCCAAGCACGAAGTTTGTTTTTATCGCCGCTTCTGCTGCTTCAGAGGTCGCGTATTCGTCCATCCAGTCTTCAAAATATTTATCTCCGATTCCATCCCGGCATTCCGCAACGAAAATCAATTTCCCACCGGGTGCTACCACTCGATAGCAATTCTCTATCGCCTTAGTCGCCTGATATAGATTTCTATCTTTTGGGAAGCCGCCGGCACTTACAATCAAAATGTCGAACAAATCTGGCACTTCACGGCAAAACAGGTCTTTAGCAACCTCAACACCCTTACGGAATACCTGATTCATCTCGCCTGCGTATGCAATCACCACATTACCGTTTCCAGATGCGATGATATTCAGCACAAAATCGGGTGGTGCAAAAGAGGCGGCTTCGGACATATCCAGATGTACGGGGTTCTGCTCTAAGTTTGCCGTGCTCGCATACTCATCAACCAAAAGTGCATGGTTCTTTTGTATCGTCTCGCGCGATGATATACCGGGAAGAATGCTCTTCCTCCCCCCGCCAAACCCAGCGTAGTAATGCAGGGTTATATCGCCAGTTAATATCTTTATATCTGCATCCACGTAGCTCCTGTTTAACCTTACGGGTGTCCCTCTACTCGTCGTGCCCACGTATATCAAATCTTTCGCATCGCAATCGTGTATTTTGATGGTATATTT
>DAOUYX010000033.1 GCA_030665925.1 Methanosarcinales archaeon
ACTATCAGGAATCCAATCAAGCTTGGAAGCATCACACCTGTCAATTTTTCCTTTGGGTCCTCCTTTTCGCCCTTCTTATTGAATTCAACTCCAAACCTGTCTTTGAATAGCATGGTCAGGGTATTCACGGTAATCGTAACCCCAAATAGAATTAGCCTTGCAGGGTGCGAGAAAAAGCCACCCACATCATCAAATCCCCAGCCAAATAAAATTAATGCTGCGTAAACTACACCAAAGATAATTGCGGGTATTACTTTCCTAAACATTTTCCGTCCTCCTTTCAGCAACAATATGCAATATTGGCATCCTATCTTCTGGATGTTTTATGGTCTCTTTATTCACGACAGTGAATCCCGATTCAGTTATCATATTAGCCGACTCATCCGTGTTTAAGTGGTGAAAAACTGGAAATCCTGTTATGAATTTGTAAACTCGCATTTCTCTCCGCACCTGCTTTCGTCATTCCAAATAGTTTCCAGCCTTTTGTCCACGCGTATCCACGCCAGTCACATGCGCTTCAGGAAATTGCTTAGCTATTTCAATTGCCACTCTACCAAGTCCCGTTCCGATGTCCAGCACTTTACCATTCCCAGCTCAGACGTTTCCCAACAGGTCTGAGAAAATGTCCTTTACGAGTTCTATTTTCTCAGAATCGTTCACCCAGCCCATAGAAAGATGCCAGAACACGCCTGAGGAGAGTAAGGTTACTCCTAAAACCAAACGTGAAATCGAAACCCGTGCTGTGAAAATAATTGCAAGTGCTATGCTTACAAATCCTCCTGCAATTAAAGCCGCGATGAAATATTTCATCACATGGTATCCATAATATGGCTTTCCGAGATTTTCTTTTGATTTATTCATGAGTGGTTGTACAGATGTTGCGAAAAAATCTGTGTAATCTTGTGTTTTTTAAAGCTATCCTCTTTACCCGTAACTCGCTGCAGCGAGATTCGCCAAGCCCTTCTTAAGCGCACTCAAACCAGAACTGCGAAGGAAACAGCAGGGTTTGTCCCGCAACTTGCACACCTTTTTAACCAATCGGCAAGCGTTGTGACTGTTTATATCCACGGGACAGAAGATCACGTCGTTTCCGTCAATGAGGCTTGCTATCGCGCTTTTGCCGCGCTCGCAATGCCCGCAGTGGTAACAGAATTGGCAGCCAAAGGATTCCGCCAGATCTTTGTAAGACGACTCAAGCGACTCCACACCGCCTACGTACGCCACCCGCACACCGTCGAGCTGAGATTCTTCCTGATGATTGCCGTTATCGAAACTGTCACGGTTACAGGCAGAAGCTACGAACTTGTCCTCCACGCTGGACGTGGACAGTTTGACTAATTCGGTATTCTCTTTATTCAGCCTTTTTAGTTCTTCTCGTAAAAACGCAAGTTCCTTTTTCCTGCATTCAATATCTTCGTAAGCCGCTTCTCCACCGGTTTCTTCTATCATTCTCTTCAATCGCTCATTTAACCGTCTTTGCTCTTCCAATTCGTGAGCAAACCTACTTTTAGCCTCTTTAATCGTTTCACGCTCCGAAATCAGATCTTCCCTTTTCTGTTCCAACCTCACACATCTGCGTTGAAGCTTTTCCTGCGATTCTAAAGCAGCGTTTAGCTCTTCCAGTACCGATGCTACGTTCCTTTCCGGGAATTTACGAGAAAGTGCATCGTAAACTCGCAACGCATAAAGCTCCTTCATATGCACCGCAGCGAAAATTTTGCCCTCGAGTTCTTTATCCTGATCGCCATTACGTACTGCAAACCAGATAAGAGCAGCGATAGGGACATCTTTTAAGGTGTTTTCCGTTCCCTCTTCACCTTCAAGGGACTCATATATTCTTTGCGGGTCTAAAATCCCCGCTCTATACGGCGCAAATTGTTTTTCCAGCAGCTTTTCCACGCGTTTGGCGTATTGATTTTGCGTCCGGCATATTTGAGCCAACTGCTGATGCATTTCAAATGCTACTGAAAACTGGTTGTCATGGCTGAGTTTCAAATCCTTAAATATCTTCCTCAGGTCCTTTTCGTCGAAACTCAAACCTAAGAGTCTACAAATGGTGAAAGGCTGAAACTCCCATATCCTTCTCTTACCATTTCCGCGTCCATTTCCATTTCGCCTTCCTTTTCCCTCGGCCATCCTTTACCCCCTCCGTTTGTGTTACGTGCGGTACAGCTACGAAGCCTGATAAAGCGAATAACCGTCAAGAAACCACGAGCCCGACTCACGTTTTATCGCTTCAAACCGTTCGTCTATTTCTTCTTCGCTTTCGCCTTCTTCAGAGATATGCTGAAGTAGCCGCATCAGCTCCTTCGTCAATCGTGTTAGTTCTATCTCGTCCATCCATAATCTCTCCATTTTGTTTAGGCTGCCCTAACTATACGTGAATATGGTTGTTAGGCACATAAATAAGCAGCCCTAAAAAGGTTCGATTTTGCTAAAAGAACCTAAATAAGTTCGGGTTTAGCGGGGGAACCGACGAATTTTCGCTTCTCGCTTCTTCGCTTCACAGGGATGCACCCCCGTCTCACAGAACGTTTCGAAGTGCTCAAGCCACTGTGGGTAATCCGGCGCGGACTGGACGAACTGCACGAAGCTTTTCAGTTGCCCTATCGTCTCCGGCTCCACTTCGTGCTCGATGATGCACGCGTCTTTATTCGCTATCTTCTTCGGCACTTTTATTATTTCCAAAAACGCTCTTATCGTCTCGTGTCGGTCTTTAACGACACGTGCTATATCTCGCCCCTTTGGGGTTAATTTCACACCCTCGTATTTTCGATATTCGACAAGACCCATGTCGTTCAGTCTCTTCAACATCTCTACAACGCTGGGAGGTTTTATATCTAAAGCAAATGCAATATCCTTCGTCCTCGTGTGCCCCTTCCGTTCCGCGATGTTCAGAATCGCCTCGAGATAGTCTTCCGCTTTTCTGCTTAGCATACCTAATATTATTTGTTAGGAGACCCTATAAATAATTTGACATTGTCAGATTAACCGCAGAGCTCACAGAGAACACAGAGAATGTAGCGGATAAGCGTTCATTCAAATCCTAAGTTACATATTTCCTCTGCGAACTCAGCGTTCTCCGCGGTAAATTTGGTTAGCAATATAGAAGTAGGAAGAGTGGTTAAGATGGTATCTATGCAGACGAAGCAAAAGACGATATGTTTCGACCTCGAAGGCCCGTTGTCCCCACAAGATAACGCTTACGAGGTGATGAAGCTCATGGGAGAAGAAGGCGCAGCTATTTTCGAGGTTATAAGTCGGTATGATGATATTATATCCCTTGAGGGACGAGAAGGCTACGAACCCGGGGATACTCTTGCCTTAATCGTGCCGTTCTTTCTGGTGCATGATATAACCGAAGACGATATAAGGGCGGTATCAGCGAGTGCAAAGATAGTAGAGGGTGCCGAATACCTGTTTAAGAAGTTACAGGCTGAAAATTGGGATATTTACATCATATCAACGAGTTACGAGCAGCATGCGTATAATATTGGTCGCCGACTGGGCGTCCCGGAGGATCATATCAGGTGCACAAAGCTGGATTTGGCCAAAAGGAAGCAGACGTTACAAGAATCGGTCTTTCCCATATTAGAAAACGCGCAGGAGGAGATACTCACGCTTTATTCAGACCTTGATAGTGACAACACGGATCGCATAGTGAAATGTCTGGAGGAACTTTTTTTTCATCAGCTTCCTGAGTTGGGCTTTGATATCTTTACTACGCGGGTGATAGGCGGTGAACGGAAAGCAGAAGCAATACGAGAGATAGCAGAAGAAAAAGGGATTGCGTTACGAGACGTCATTGCGATTGGCGACAGCATTACGGATTATAAGATGCTGAACGAGGTTACAGCGCACGACGGAGTAGCGGTTGTTTTCAATGGTAACGAGTATGCTGTTCCATACGCCAACGTAGGGCTGGCATCGGTGGATATTCGGTTTCTTTATTTAGTATGCGAAGCGTTTGAGCGAGGCGGGAAAGGAGCAGCGATGGACGTAGTGACGAACTGGGAAGATAACCGTAGCGCGTTCGAGAAGCATCCAATGGATATTTCTGATAGCGCTATTACAGCGGACATAAAGGATTTTGTAGCGACCCAAAAGATACCGTTTCCTTATTTCCATAATCTCGAACGCGCGGACGAAAGAAAGAAAGAAGAGATAATAACAATACATAAGCGATTCAGGATGCAGGTGCGAGAAGACGCGGGTAAGCTGGGATAAAATCGCATTGTAGTGTTTCCAAAAGACGTGAAAACCATCGTAATCCGCTATTTTGTGTTTTGTGCTTAAATCTTTGGACTTTCGTACACTTACACCACTCATTCAAAGGGGTATATAAAGTGGCGGGGATTATTATCGTATTATGCAAGAAGAAAGAGAGACGATAGAGATTGAGAAAGAAATAGAAGGGAAGACTGCCGAGGATTTGCTGCTTGTCGGTGAAGAGTATCTTGCAGAAGGGAGATTTGAGGATGCAATAGAAGTTTACAAGGAGATTGTAAAGAAAGAGCCGAGGCTTCCTACAACGGCTAAGGCTTGTAATGATTGTGGCGTTGCGTACGCAAGCTTAGAGCAGTATGAAATGGCAATCGGGTTCTTTAATGCCGCACTGAATCTCAAGGAGTATCTCATGGACGAGGGGATTTCGACTTACTATAATCTTGGGCAGGTTTACAAGATCGCGGGAGATGAGGAGAAAGCAAAGGAGTGTTTCAGGCGTGGAGATACGTTAAAGCAGGAACATAAACGCCGTGATGAAGAGGCAAGACGCACATTCTCATCATTTATGGAGTGAAGCTTCAGCTCTGATCTTACGCTCTAAAAAACCCCAATTTCGCAATTTGTATTTCTTGCCTAAGCAATACGAAAACTTTTTTATTGATGTAGAGATATAGAAGAATAGAGGTGGGAAAAATGGAGAAAATAACCGTAAGTTTGATAAAAGCGGATGTAGGCGGATTTCCTGGGCATTCGACGGTTCACTCGGACTTGAAGGAGAAGGCGGAGGAGCATATGGAGAAGGCGAAAAAAGATGGTTTGCTCGTGGACTACCATGTTTTAAATGCGGGTGATGATTTAGAGCTGCTGATGAGCCATCGTAAAGGCGTTGATTCAGGGGAGATACACGGATTGGCGTGGGAAACGTTTGAAGCGGCAACAGAAGTGGCGAAAGAACTCAAGTTGCACGGTGCGGGTCAGGACTTACTGGTGGATGCGTTCAGCGGGAACATAAGGGGTATGGGACCGGGAATAGCGGAGATGGAATTTACGGAACGTGGGTCAGAGCCATTAATAACGTTTATGATGGACAAAACGGAGCCAGGCGCGTTTAATTACCCGATATACAAGATATTTGCGGACCCATTCAATACCGCGGGACTTGTCGTAGATCCGACGATGCACGATGGGTTCGTGTTTGAGGTCTGGGACATAAAAGCGAAGAAGAAGGTGTTTTTAAAGTGCCCTGAGGAGCTGTATGCGTTGCTCGCTCTGATCGGGGCGAAGAGCAAGTACGTAATAAAGCGGGTGTTTCCGAAGGATACGAGTCCACTGCCGAAGGAGGAGCCGGTGGCAGTGATAAGTACGGAGAAGTTGTTCTTCACCGCGGGTAAGTACGTGGGCAAAGATGACCCCGTGGCATTGGTGCGATCGCAATCGGGCTTGCCAGCGTTGGGCGAGGTTATAGAGCCTTTTGCGCTGCCTTATCTCGTCAGCGGCTGGATGCGCGGCTCGCATAACGGCCCGATAATGCCCGTGCCTTTCCGATATTCGCAATGCACACGATTCGACGGCCCGCCGAGAGTAATCGCTGCTGGATTCCAGATAAGTCATGGCAGATTGGTGGGGACTGCGGATTTGTTCGACGATCCTGCTTACGATCTTGCGAGGAAGAAGGCAGGGGAGATTGCAGATTACATGAGAGCGCACGGGCCTTTCGAGCCGCATAGACTGCCAGTAGAGGAGATGGAATACACAACACTGCCGAATGTGTTAAAGAAGCTTGAAGGAAGGTTTGAGAAGACTGAATAGAACCTTTCTAAAGAAAGCTTAACGCAGTTGTTGAGGTGTACAATCCAAATCACAGATAAAATAAGAAAAGTTGGAATATATGATAAAGCGTATTGGTGTGCTAACCAGTGGTGGCGATGCACCGGGGATGAATGCGGCGATTCGCAGTGTGGCACGATACGGAGTGCATCATAAATTAGAGGTGATCGGGATATTTCGAGGCTATGCGGGTTTGATTAACGAAGATTTGAGACCTTTAGACCATCGTTCGGTTTCAGGGATCATAAACAGAGGGGGTACGATCTTAGAGACCGCCCGCTGCGATGAGTTTTTAGCGGAAGAGGGACAGCGTAAGGCGGTAGAGACGTTAAAACGGAATAAAATCGATGCTCTGGTGGTCATCGGAGGAGATGGTACTTATCGGGGTGCGATTCAGCTTTGGGAACGGTGGCATATCCCATGTGTCGGTGTACCAGCAACGATAGATAACGACCTTAATGGCACGGATATTGCCATTGGTGCGGATACTGCGATAAATACCGCCTTAGAGGCAACCGATAAGATTCGGGATACCGCTACGAGTATGGAGCGAATTTTTGTGGTTGAAGTAATGGGGAGAGACAGCGGATTCATCGCCATTCATGTCGCTTTAGCCGGAGGGGCTGAGGAGGTATTGGTTCCGGAATTGAGCTACGATTTAGAAGAGATGTGCCACGATATTGTCGAGGGAAATAGAAAAGGCAAGATCAGTTGGATTATTATCGTTGCCGAGGGCGCAGCGAAGGCAGAGAAGGTTGCGGAGAAGATTACGGAGATGACGGGGTTAGAGACAAGAGTGGTTGTCTTGGGTCATATACAGAGAGGGGGAAATCCAACCGCTCGGGATCGTATATTGGCAGCCCGCCTGGGTGCAGCCGCGGTGGATTTAATTTTAAATGATGAATTTGGAAAGGCGGTGGGAGTACAAGACGGTGAGATAAATGCGGTGGATTTACATCTCGCGGTCGAGGAAAAGGAGACGGTGGTAGAGCCTTTTTATCGACTGATAAGGATTTTAACTTAAAGTTGGTTATTTGCAATGAACGAAGAAGGAACGGATGTTGACGATTTGGTATCGGAATTGGTATTGAACGACGATATAAAGGTGAAATCGGAGATTTTTGATAAGATTTTACGACTGGCAGAAGAGAGTGGAATTTTCCTTGCTTCTATTCATCATTTTTATCGTGCACGGGGCAGAGGCGAATTTGGCGGGTTCACGGTGCCTGCAATAAATTTGAGGACGCTTACGTACGATTTAGCGAGAGTAATTTTTCGGGTGGCCAAAAGGAACCAGGCAGGAGCTTTTATATTCGAGATTGCCCGGAGTGAAATCGGCTATACCGCACAGCGTCCTATCGAATATAGCGGGGTTTGCTTAGCTGCAGCTATAAAGGAAGAGTGGAAAGGAGCGGTATTCATTCAAGGGGATCACTTCCAGGTTAATGCTAAGAAATATCTTCGGAACCCGCAGGAAGAGATAGAGTTTTTAAACAATCTTATCCGTGAGGCTTTGGCTGCAGGGTTTTATAATATTGATATTGACAGCTCAACCTTAGTGGATTTGAGTAAGCAGGGGATTAAAGAGCAGCAAAGGTTAAATTTTAGCGTTTGTGCCGCATTTACTAAGTTCATCCGTTCGCATCAACCGGAAGGAGTAGAGGTTTCTGTCGGCGGGGAAATAGGCGAGATAGGCAGGAAGAACACTACGACAGAAGAATTAGAGGCGTTTATGGCAGGCTATCAGGAAGAATTGGGCTCGTCCTTAGAGGGAATAAGTAAAATAAGCGTACAGACCGGGACTTCACACGGTGGGGTAGTCTTACCGGACGGCAGTATTGCCAGAGTAAAGCTGGACTTTGACACTTTGAGGACGCTTTCGCGGTTAGCCCGTGAGAAATTCGCGTTAGCGGGCGCGGTGCAGCACGGAGCTTCTACGTTACCAGAAGCGGCATTCCATAAATTCCCAGAAGTAGAAACGGCTGAAGTGCATCTAGCTACTCAGTTTCAAAATATGGTTTACGAAAGCCAGTATTTCCCTGAAGAGTTGAGGAAGAGAATGTATGCGTGGCTAAAAGAGAATCACCGCACCGAACAGAAGGAAGACGAGACCGAGGAGCAGTTTATTTATAAGACACGCAAAAGAGCCTTAGGTCAGTTTAAAAATGAAATTATGGGGCTTAAGCCGGAAATACGAGCGGCAATTGCGGCTGAGGTAGAGGATAAAATCGCGTTTCTCTTTACGCAGTTGAATTTAGCAAATACGTTGCCTTTAATTAATCGGTACGTAAACAGGTAGATAATGAAAAACCCTAAATTGTTGACACAGATTAACACAGATTAACACAGATGATAAAAATCAACAATGTTCGACATAAATAAATCCGCGTAAATCAGTGTAAATCCGTGTCTTAAATAGAAAGCAGCTATACTTTATGTACAACGAGAAAATGGAAATCGAGGACACCTACTGCGAGGCTTTTGACGGCGTATTCACGAGGATATGCGTAACCGCGCGTGATGAGAAGAGATTGAAACAGGCGGCTTACAACGCTACGGCACTGCCCTGCACGGTCTTTGGCGAATCCGAAGGTGGGATAGAGAAGTGGTTAAGTGAGCGCGAGACGCCAGACGGCAGAAAAGGAGCAGTTATTCAATTCTGGGTGAATTACGGTGAGGACGCTCCCGAAAAGCTGGAATACGAAGTATCGAAACGAATACGGCAAGGGATACTGGTCGTGCCTACAACGTCGGTCTTCAATGCGCTTGGTTCTCCCGACGGAAAGATTGATGTTGTGGACAGGATAGGGCATTGCGGCGATGGCTACGAGAACATTGAGCAGCGGTTCGGACGTGAAGTCATCGCGGTGCCGATAATGATGGGTGAATTTCTCGTGGAACATTATTTGGGTTACCAGAAGGGCGTGATGGGGGGAAACGTGTGGTTCTTCTGCGAAAGTATAGAAGCAGCATTAGAAGCGGGAGAAAAGGCACTTGACGCAATAAAGAGCGTAGAAGGTGCTATCACTCCTTTTGCTGTCTGCTCTGCGGGCTCTAAACCGGAAACGAACTATCCAGAGATCGGACCTACGACTAACCACCTGTATTGCCCTACGTTGGTACAGAAACTAAGCGGGTCGAAGGTTCTGGACGGCGTACAGAGCATTCCGGAAATCGTTATCAATGGGGTGTCGCTCGACTCGGTACAAGAAGCGATGAAAGCCGCAATAGAGAGTGTGCGAGATGTCGAAGGCGTGGTAAGAATCTCAGCAGGTAATTACGGCGGTAAATTGGGGAGCTATAAGATCTTTTTGAAGAAGTTAGAAGGAATAAACGAGGTAAAGTGAAAATGAAGAGCTATAAGATTGCGGTTATTCGCGGCGATGGGATAGGGCCGGAGATAATGCAGGAAGGGTTGAAAGTGCTTGATGCCGTTTCGGAACGTGAGAACTTCGAACTTGACTGGGTTGAATATCCACATGGTGCAGAGCATTACTTGCAGACCGGAGAGTTAATAGGTGAAGACACGTTAAAAGAATTGGAACGGTGTGCTGCGATTTATTTCGGGTGCATCGGTGACCCGCGGATAGAACCTGGCATCTTAGAGCAGGGGATATTACTTGCGCTCAGGTTCTATTTCGATCAGTACGTGAACTTGAGACCCGTGAAGCTTCTGGAGGGTGTTCACACGCCATTGGCGGGAAAGCGACCGGAAGATATTGATATTAGCGTGGTGCGTGAGAACACCGAGGATTTCTATATCGGCGTTGGTGGTCGGATAAAAGGCACCGGCAAAAAGCACGATGTGTTAGAAATCGTGCGAAACCTCTATCAGGTCAAGTTCGATCTGGACGTCGAGACCGATGCGGACGAGCTTGCGTATCAAATTGGTGTCGTAACGAGAGAGGGCTGCGAGCGAGTGATGCGGTTTGCATTTGAGCTTGCGCGTGCGAATGGAAAGACGAAAGTGACGAGCGTGGACAAGGCGAACGTGTTGACGCACTGCTACGGGTTCTGGCGCGAGGTGTTTAACGACGTGGCAAAGGGCTATCCGGAGATAGAGACGGAGTTTAACTTCGTGGATGCGATCACCATGTGGTTCGTGAAGAATCCGGAATGGTACCAGGTCGTGGTGGCACCGAACATGTTTGGCGATATTATTACGGACCTCGGTGCGATGATACAAGGCGGGCTGGGCCTTGCACCGGGCGGGAACATCAATCCGGGAGGTGTGTCCATGTTCGAGCCGATTCACGGTTCCGCACCGAAATACAAAGGCAAAGGCGTTTCAAATCCGATCGCAACGATTTGGGCTGGTGCGATGCTCTTAGAGAATGTGGGGGAGAAGCGCGCGTCAGAAAGCGTTATAAGTGCGATTGAAGCGGTTTTGAAGGCGGGAAAAGTGCGAACCTACGATCTCGGCGGTAGCTCGAAGATGAACGAGGTTGGCGATGCGATCGTTGCAAAGATCAGGGCGCGGCAGGATTGAGTAGTTTTGAATTGCCACAATTAGATTTATGAAAGCTGAAGAAGCACGTTCGAAAAAGCATTTTGAAGACCCAGCACTGATGATTGATATGGGAAATCTTTGGTAAAACTTTCTTTGTAAAAGAAAGGTTTGTGCTAAAAGAAAAAAATCAAAAAAATAAACTAAAGGTATATCCTTACTTGACAAGGATGCTTCATATTTTTGATATAAAACAAACAAGCTTATGGAGGTGAAAGATGAGAAGAGAGGGAAGAAGCACTTTTTCTTTGGTCATGCTTTATTTTCCAAAGAAGAGTCGTTGGTAACTTTTTTTTCTTCTTATGGCATATGGCACTAAATAAAGTCAGTAGCGAAGTTGGGTATATCAACAGTGTAACAACGGACGTTCGCAACGTCAAGAGGAGCGAGTTTAAGCCTTTATTCGAGGATCTCAACGCTGCAGATTGTATTATCCTCGTAGGAGAAGGGAGGTCGCAAAGCGCGTTGTACATTGGAATGGGACAGATGAATAAAGCAGTGAAAACGATGGTGGACATAGATTTCCCCGGTAGAGACATAGTGGAGGCAGCACCCGTATTGGAGAAGAAGTATGATAAAATCGCACTGCTCGTTAATTCCGGAAGTGGTGAGACGACAACGCCTAAAATAGTAGTTAAACAACTCGCGGATTATATTGAGCGAGAAAAGAGCGATAAATTTACTATTGATGCCGTTGTCTCGAACACGAGTTCCACGATAGGGAAGATAGGCGAGAAGGAATATGGTCATGTGGTCGAACTGAAAGGGCGGAGGAGAAGGCAGAATGCCACGAATGAGTTTCTCAAACACGGCATAATGAACGACGTGTACGAATTAAGCTCTTTGTTGCTATTTCAGAAAACAAAGGAAGCAATAAACGAGGAAAAGGGTTATACGGCGGTATTCAGGAAGATCGCGGAGGAATCGAAGGTTATAGGCAAAATTGTGGATAGGTTTGTTTGTTCTGATAAATATCAAGATGTCATTGACAAGCTGGAGACGAGAAGCCGCATAACCCTGGGGGGGCTGGGACCCGCGAGAAATGTCGCAAAGATGACTGCAATACGACTGCAACATGTCAAACGAGCACTTGGCGACGAGGCTTATTTATCCGGACCCTTTGCGCCAAGACCGCGCGCGTGTGATGTGATGTTCTTAATCTCATGGTCCGGGGAAACGGAGTCCATTTTAGGGTGGTGTAGAGAGCAGAAGAGATTTGGAGCTTACGTTTATTCCATCGTTGGAAATGAATCTGCCTTATCGCG
>DAOUYX010000096.1 GCA_030665925.1 Methanosarcinales archaeon
CGCAAATATTCCAAATGAACCAGTCAACAATACCCGCTTTTATTCCGGACGTCCTACAAGAGCATCGGTTTAAACAACTGCCATTCTGCACCTCTTGCGATAGCAGATTCACAGAGAAAGAATTTTTAGCACTGCCACCAGCAGGGCATAATATTATATGGGACATTGAATACGCCATCTGTCCCAGTTGTGCCGGTGAGGTTCAGGGTTGGCAACGCGATGTCCAAGCATGGAGGAGGAGATAAAACCCCTCTTCTCCTCCTGCCTGCCAGGAATAGCCCGCCCACCCGCCCCCGCTCGCACCGCCCCGCGTATTTTCCATTTTATCAAATACCAATAATAATGTCCTTCCAGCTTTGGCAGGCCTCCCATCGCCTCCTCTCTAATTATTACTGCTAAGGCTTATGCTGTTGCTCTACCTGGTGAAGAATATTAATGAACTAATGGGTACTACTCGGCATCCTTTTACACTGCTTCTTATCGCATCTCTGCATCTTACGCTTACTATTATTTTTTTGCTGCTAATGCTCACAACACTATTTCAGTATGAAATAGGTTGTTCCGCTCTGGAACATGATGATTTATAAACCCTGTTGTCGATGGGTTGTATCAAAATCGTTGATGATGGATTGTATAAACCTTGTTGTCGATGGATTGTATAAACGCTATTTTTTACGTGCCATCCAATACAACCCGCCCAAGAAAACCGCAGCTGTCAGCACCGCGAGCCCGCAAACTATTACCATCTCTTGCCAGATGCAACCATTCGCGCAGCCATATATCCAATTCCAAGCCATTGCTTTCTTCACCCAAAAAGAATAGTTATTTATATAACTTTATCTACTATGTTCTTTTTATGCCATCACAACCCCGACAAGGTATGATGAAAATAAGCGAGCTACAAGTTAATCCAGAATACGTGACCTTACTCCCTCCTCTGCCAGATGAAGATTTTAAAAACTTAGAAGAAAGTATCCTTAAAGATGGTGTCTTGCATCCTTTTCTTATCAATCCCGATAAGGTTGTCTTAGATGGTCATCACCGGCTTACAATCTGCAAACGTCATGCCATCAATGAAGTCCCAGTTATCGAACGTTCTTTCAATACGGACCTCGAAGAGATAGAGTTTGTTATTTATTTTAATCTCAATCGTAGGCAGCTCACACTAACCCAAAAGGTTGAACTCGGTTTGACCTTCCATAAAATCGAAATGATAAAGGCAGGGGAAAGGCAAAAAGCAACTCAGTTAGCAGGTAGAAATACCGATAATAAACCAATATTCAAATCTTCGGTTGTTCCGAATTCAGAACCACCGAATGAAGAACAAGGTAAATCCATAGAAAAAGCAGCTAAGAAAGTAGGGCTCGGTAAGGATACTTTCTGGAAGGCTAAACGTATTGCAGAAGCTGCACAGACGGATAAACGTGCATATACCGCATGGCGAGATATTGCAGATGGCAATAGGAGTATTAACAGCGTTTATGAGGAACTCTTCCAGCAGGAAGAACCGCCTACTTCTTGCCTCCCCCCTTCTCGCACTTCTCCTCTTACTCTCAAAGGTGTGTTTCAGGTTGTCGTCATTGATCTTCCTATCACTAAGTTAGAAAAGTTAAAAGAAATTGTTCATTGTTTCGATGAAAAGAATTGCGTACTCTGGTTATGGATCTCGTTTAAATTCATACCCGATGCCTTTGAGCTTTTGCACCATTATCAATTCCAACCTCAGACTATGCTTACATGGATAAAGAATAAAAAGGGCAGTGGTAAATGGCTTCGCAATCAAACAGAACTTTGCATTCTTGCCACAAGAGGTAAACCAGTTGCTAATCTGACTTATCAATCCACCGCGCTTCTTGCTACTACCGTCAAGCGCCATTCCAAACCCGATGAGTTTTATTCTCTCGTGGAATCGCTTTTTACTGACAGTAAAAAACTTAACGTCTCCACGTCAACGATGCAACGTCCTGGATGGGAAGAACTGGGGGTAGGTACTAATGATTGAAATCAGTGTCAATACTGCCATAGCTAAATCCAATATCGTGCCCCCCTTCTCGCTCTCCTCACTCTCAGCAACTTTTCCTTTCTCCACTCAACACGTTTTATCTCGCATCTTCCTTTCGCATCCACGTCAGCATTCTTATTTCTCTATTTTTCATACCGGTTCTGTTATCTCTCGGTCCTCGGGTTCTGTTCAAGATATCGAAAGGTCTTTCTATTGGCTTCGTTCTTTTCTTGCTCCCTTTAATCTCGAATTATCAACTCATTACGCCGTCCTTAATATTGTTGCCTCTTCTGACATTGCGCCAGCCCTCAATCTTCCCACACTTTCGCGTCATCTTCCTCATTGCTCTTATGATCCTTCACCATCTCTTTCTGTAGGTGGTTATGAGCATTATGTTAATTGCATTACCTTTCGCTTTCATAAAGCGAAACCTCGTTACACCGCCTTGATTTTCCCAAGTGGTAATGTCATATTCACCGGGTTTAAAACTATTGATAAACTCAGACTTTATATCTCAAAATTCTCTTCGATTCTTTCTGAAACCATCCTAAATCATCCGGAGGTTTTGGCAAAATAAATGACCGGCAAACCGCTATCCACACAGAAGATTGCAGCCTTATGGCGCGCTTACAAGATTCGTCAAACTGCCGGTTTTGTAGCCACTCACTGCCAGGTTTCTCGACATACCGCAGCTAAGTATATCCTCGATCATAATTTCGCACAGCGATTTGTTAAACTACAAGCTAAAGCTAACGATATTCTCGATGATGACCAGGCTAAATCTTTGGCCCGAGCAATTACAAATTCCGCTAATATCAATACGTTTATCGCAGATGCCCTGCTCGATGCATTAAAAAACAAAACATTTAAACCCGGCACTGCTGATTATGATCGCATGGTGCGCCTCGAACGCTTTTTGCGTGGCGAACCCGAATCTCGAACTGAAGATGTTGGTACATGGAGATGGATAGAGGAGCAAGAAAAGGAAGCGTTAGAAGAAAAGGAGGAAGATTGAAATATGAAAGGATTGCGTTTTGCCGGGCTTGAAGTTAAGCTACTCATGGCTATCCGAGATGGCGATGATGCTCTCGCCTCGCAACTCGAACAGCGTATCCTGCAGAAGCAGCGGAAGCAGCAACGTCAGCAGAAGGCGAGATGACCCTGCCCCGCCCCGCCAGCCCCCCGTCGCACCGCCCACAGCCGATACATCCGACCTTGATGTTTGTAATCATTATCGCCCATTGGCGTTAGTGAGCTTCATCCTTCGAGACAGCTTTGGGGGGGAGAGTAAAATTTTTTGAATCCTGCACGAACTATCTTGATTCACTCATCTATGATTTTATATAATATTGTGCAGGTTCAAATCGCTTAATGAATTTATGATTTTTGATTTCCGCGTATAAATCGCGAGATTTTATGGTACTTTGGCAGGCGCTAAATTTTATTGATTTTTTGGGCGACTCTCCCCCCCAAACTGTCTCTTTTTTATATCTTCATTGTTTTCCTTCTACTGACGGATGGTTTGCCTGTGACTTTACCTTACGCCTTCATTGTGCTCCTCACTGTCGTAGAATGATTTGTATAAACCTTGTTGTCGATGGATTGTATAAACCTTGTTGTGCTCCTCACTGTCGAACGCTCGCATGTGATTTACCGTACGCCTTCATTGTGCTCCTTCGATTCACTACAAACCTTTTTTTAACGTGAAGAAAGAAGAGAACAATACACCTATGCTCCTTGAATATATATCATCCGAAGGCGAAGCGCACAGTCTTAATTTATTTTCTTTCGCCCGTGACGTGTTAGGTTACTCACTTCTTAATGAATATCCCCATCTTCACTGGTGCAATGAACTCGATAAACGATATACTCGTTCCCTTTGGCTCGAGCCACGTTATACCTATAAATCTTCTGTGTTCACTAAATCATATCCCTTGTGGCGTCTCCTTGAAAATCCTAATCTCCGCGTTCTCATTGTCAACGCCACTGCGGAAAATGCAGAGGCGTTCTTATCTGAAATCGTTGGCCATCTGTTACGTAATAAAGAGTTCCTCCAACTTCACCAATCGATATATCACACGTTTCCGCTTGACCCACGAGCAGCCAAAACCAAATCATTTGTTCTCAATACGCGCACTCAGAACTTTAGCGAGCCGAGCATAGGCACTGTCGGTGCGCTCGGTAATCTCGTATCATCTCACTATGACCTTATCATTGTGGACGACCTGTGTAATGAGGACGACAGGGAAAGCCCATCTATACGAGGCAAAAAGAAGCGATGGTTTAAAGACCTCGTATCTGTCCTATCCCCTCATGGCGAGCTTGTCATTGTGGGGACGCATTGGCATTTTGATGATGTATATTCATACGTCAAACATGAGCTGAATCCACAGCTGCCGGATAATGCAAAATATTACATTCAATCTGAATCATGCTTTCTCGATGATGAGACCACACCGCGCTTCCCGCATATCCTGTCTGCGGAAAAGCTCAGCAACTTGCGAATTGAAAAGGACGTTATTCAATTCTCATGCCAGTATCTCAATCGCCCCATACCAACTGAACATCAAATCTTTAAACTCGAATCGATGCACAAAGTATCAAAGTCAGATATCAATCTTCAACAAGCAGAAGCTTATGGATTCTGTGATCCTGCTCTCGGTGTATCTGATTATTCTGCCATTATCACATTATTAAAACATAACGGCTCATGGGTAGTTTTCCATGCTGACCTTACTCGTTCTCCGCATTCCAAAACCATAGACAAGATAATTGGGCTACACTCGTTCTTTCATTACAAATCATTTGGCATCGAAGCGAATTCCCTTGGTAAAGCTAAATCTGATTCTGACTTCTGTAATTTCGAACTTGTATTACGTGAACGTCAAGCAAAGGATGATGTTATAGTTCCTTATAAACTGATATGGCATACCACACCAAAGCTCGCTCGTATTCAGGGTATTGAATCCTATTACTCTAATGGCCAACTGCAATTCTTAGATACATGGAATCAAGACTATCCCGTACTCATAGAGCAGCTTATCCATTTCCCTCTCGCAGCACACGATGATGGACCCGATGCTCTTGCAGGCGTAGTGTCTTTATTACTTGCTGCATCTAAACCACGGCGACCTGTATTATATCCACGCGCAAGATAAGTATCTCCCCGTTCACGATACGCATCCTGTCTTATCACGTTAACATCCACACCCCCAACATCAATCACATAAATACACAAAACCTGATTCCGCCCCCTCGCGTAAGCTCTCGCCATTTGCGATTCGCAAACAAAGTTCCCGCCGTGAAAATCAATCGCACCGCACAATTTGCACGTGCCGAAAAATTTGCTGAAATTTTTTGCAGGGCGCCGCCGCAACCGCAAAGTTTTATATGATGTAAACGCCATCCTTATGGCATGGCAGACAATACCCCAAGAACGATAAAGATAAGCGCAGAAGCCTTTCAGGCGATAAGTCACCAATCTGAGAAGGAAGGAAAGTCAAAAGAAGAGGTAGCCAGCGCGATAATTTCTGCTACATTAGCTCCCGCCACGCAACATTCGCATGGCGAGCAGTATGACGCACAGGGCAAACGAATTTTCAAGCGAAGATACTAATCGCAAAGGTTTTTATATTCGCAATCCCAGTTTTATGCATGTTAGTAAATCATGTCACAGAGAAAACGGATCCTCGTAAATTTGCGTCACAACGCATCCGTCAACAAGTTGTCGCTATCCAAGACCCCGATAGGCAAAAGCTTCAAGCAGCCGAGATGGCGATTCGTAGCGCGAAAGGCTATGACGAGTTCGTTGATACATCTCTTAATTATCGGAATCTTGAGGAAAATCTAAAGAATGGGTGGGCATGATATCTAAAAACAAAAAGGCGTAGATGTGGCGCGGAAGCAACGTCGGCTGCGGTGGGTGAACCATCGTCTTGCAGGTTGCATAGGCAGGTCGCTCCTGCCCCCGCACCAGCAATTATACAACTGGGTAATTTCTCGTTAAGATCACTTCGGGTCCTGGTCATAAATTATACAAAACGGGAACGTTTTGGGTACCACAATTTTGAACGGTCATTCTCTCGAGTGGAATCCCGGTAGGTGATTTTGTTTGATTTATATAAACATTCATGAGGTTTCCCTGGAGGATATCGGGAAATTCCGTTTAATTCCACTAAACATTTGTGCGATGGCCGGCGCTGAGCTCGCAAACGTTCGTGCAATTCGCTAAATATTATGCAGTGCAACACCCCCCCGCAAGCCCGCCAGCAAAGCCCGCAAATCGCCTGCCACTTCGCCACTCGCTCGCTACGCTACCGCTCGCCACTCCGTTCCGCAAATTGTTCCGCTCCGCAACTCCGCGCTGCGCACTCCGCTGTTTCGCTCTCCGCAGATTGTTACGGCTGCT
>DAOUYX010000155.1 GCA_030665925.1 Methanosarcinales archaeon
ATGGTGAACTCTGGAAGCCCGAGGATTATTTAGTTGCATTCTCTCGATTTGTCAAGGAGAACCCGGAGCACATAGAAGCAATTGAAATACTCTTGGATAGACCCGCGGACTGGAACACAGAAGCACTCTCAGAATTAAGAATGAAACTGGCAAGGACGCGGGAGCATTTTTCCGAGGATACACTTAGAAAGGCCCATAAATTGAGATACGATAAGGCACTTGCAGACATTATCTCTATGATAAAACATGCAGCAAACGAGGATGAAGCGATTCTCAGTGCCGAAGAGCGAGTCAACATGGCATTTGAAAGAATAAAAGCAGGGACGACTTTTACTGATCATCAAATGAAATGGCTGGAACGAATAAGGGCACATCTGATCGCAAATCTCACCATAGATAAAGCTGATTTTGATACTCTTCCTATATTTCAGCGCGAGGGTGGCTGGAACGTTGCAAATAAGGTTTTTGAGAACCATCTCGAATCTATTTTACATGATTTTAATGCGGCGGTGGCAACATGACCGAGGTGGTACAGAAACTGTGGGGCTTTTGTCATGTGTTGCGGCATGATGGAATTGATTACGGCGATTATATCGAGCAGATAACCTATCTGCTATTCTTAAAGATGGCAGACGAGCGCGGAATTCCACTGCCCGAGGGCTTCGATTGGAAGACTATAAAAGACAGGTCAGGGACAGACCTCACCGAATTTTATGTGGACCTTTTACGAAGATTGGGAAAAGAGAAAGGCTTATTGGGTGATATTTTCAGCGGCGCCATATCTAGGTTCACCAATCCTGTCAATCTCAAGCGATTGGTCTATCTTATTGATGAAATAGAGTGGACGAGTCTAAATGTAGATGTGAAGGCTGCGGCTTATGAAGGGTTATTAGAAAAAGCGGCAAGCGAGGGAAAGAAAGGTGCGGGTCAATATTTCACGCCGCGGATATTAATACAATCTATTGTCGGATGTATGAAACCCGACCCCCGACTAAGCGATGAATTTACCATCTGTGACCCCGCGGCTGGTACAGGCGGTTTTTTGATGCGTTCTTATGAATGGCTTATGGAACGAACAGAAGGGGCACTAAAACGTGAAGATGCGCAAAGAATCAAAAATCGCACCTATTATGGAACTGAATTGGTTCCACGCCCTCGCCGCTTATGTCTCATGAATCTTTATCTACATGACCTGGAGGCAAATATCTATCTTGGAGAATCAATCTACGCACCTGACCCGGGCAAGCGCTATGATGTGGTCTTAACGAATCCGCCGTTTGGCACAAAAGGAGCAAATCAGGCGCCCGTGAGGGACGATTTCACTATATCAACTTCAAATAAGCAGTTGAACTTCGTCCAGCACGTGAAGACGATACTAAAGCCAGGGGGAAGAGCGGCAATCGTTCTCCCTGACAATTGTTTGTTCAGTGACCAGGCGGGTGAAGTTTTCAAAATACTTATGGAAGACTGTGACGTTCATACTATTCTCCGATTGCCGCGAGGGACCTTTACACCGTATTCTCCTGGCGTGAAAGCGAACGTCGTATTCTTCAGGAGAGGGTACAAAACAAAGAACGTCTGGATTTATGATTGCCGAACAAATATACCGAGCATAACAAAGAAGGAGAGACCACTCACACCTGAACATTTCAAAGAATTTGAGGAATGTTACGGTCCTGATCCAAACGTAGTGACCGCTTCCGCGTTGGAAAAGAGAGAAGAAATGGCGAAGAAGACCGAGCGTTTTAAGAAATTCACCGCGGATGAAATCCAGAAACGTGATTACAACCTGGACATTTTCTGGCTGAAGGACGAATCGTTGGAGGATGCAGAGGATTCGCCTGAACCAGATGAACTTGTTAGTGAGGCAATAACACATCTCGAAGCTGCGGTGGATGGTCTTCAAGAGGTAGTGTTACTTCTTGAAAGCAACGAAAACAGTTCTGGTGGTGAATGATGGAAGAGCCGTATGAGTTGCCGAAGGGGTGGATTTGGTGTAAACTTGGAGAAGTTTGCGAAATCAATCCAAAATCAACCAACTTATCAGATTTTGATCAATCATTGCCTACAACATTTGTGCCAATGACCGCCGTTGACCAAATAGAGGGGACCATAAAAACTCCAGAAATATTACCTCTTGGTAAAGCACGAAAAGGACACACACAATTTATTGAAAATGACGTGATATTTGCTAGAATAACACCCTGTATGGAAAATGGAAAGGCCGCCATAGCCAAGAATCTTGAAAACGGTTTAGGCTTTGGTTCTACTGAGTTTCATGTTATTAGATCACCAGATGAAATCCTCCCTGAATATATTTTCTACTTCGTTAGGCAGGAGTCTTTCCGAAATAAAGCAAGTGCCCATTTTACTAGTACCGTAGGACAAATGAGAGTCCCCAAGGTGTTTATGATTGCCATTTCTATTCCTCTCCCCCCTCTCCCTGAACAACACCGCATCGTCGCCAAGCTCGAAGCCTTTCTGGCGCAGGTAAATACCTCCAAGGACCATCTGGCAAAGGTCCCACCGCTCATCAAGCAAATCCGTCAGAGTATGCTTGCCGCTGCCCGTTCAGGACGGCTGACAGAGGACTGGCGCAGAGAGCATCCAGACGTAGAGCCTGCATCGGAACTGCTGAAACATATTAAAGAAGAACGAAAGCGAAAATACGAAGAGGAATATCGGAAAGCGAAGGGTGAGGGAAGAAAGAAGCCCAAAAAGCCAACGAATTTGGAGGTGCATGAGGCGGATACTGAAAGCTTGCCTGAACTGCCAGAAGGGTGGATGTGGACTGATATATTTGCGGTATCAACAAATCACGACGGCAAACGTATCCCTGTAAAGGACAAGGATAGACAAAAAATGAAAGGGGAATTCCCATATTATGGGGCATCAGGAATTATCGATTACGTAAATGGCTATTTGTTTGACGGGGACTATTTGTTGATCGGAGAGGATGGTGCTAATCTGGTGAGTCGATCAACCCCAATCGCCTTTAAGGCTTCTGGAAAATTCTGGGTAAACAACCATGCACATGTCATAGAAATTGAAGGTAGCATACCTATTGAACTAGTAGAGGGATACATAAATGGAATAGACCTTATTCCTTATATAACTGGAAGTGCACAGCCCAAATTAACTCAGAAGAAGCTAAATACAATTCCTATACCACTTCCACCCCTTTATGAACAGCATGTTATTGTCGAACGAATAGAGAAACTCTTTCACTTCGCTGAAGAAGTCGAAAAACGCGTAGCCAAGACCACTACCCTGACAGACCACCTTATCCAATCCCTCCTCGCAAAGGCATTCCGTGGCGAGCTGGTGCCACAGGACCCCAATGACGAGTCTGCGAGCGTTCTGCTGGAAAGGATCAAAAAAGAAAGGGCGGAACAGAAAGAAATGAAGAAAACACAAAAAAGAAAATCGAAAACGTTGTTAGATTTTAATTGAGTGATAAGATGAAGAAAATCTCCGATATTCCGGACATAGACAAACCGCGGGAGAAATTGATAAGAAAAGGAGCATCCTCGCTTTCTGACGTTGAATTACTCGCAGTTCTTATTGGAAGGGGATTCCCCGGAAAGGACGTTCTTCAGGTGGCGTCAGAAATAGAGAGACGATTCAAAGATAATCTTGACAAGATCGGATTTGAAGAGCTAATAAGCATTGATGGCATAGGAGAAACAAAAGCCTGC